>JABDQS010000008.1 GCA_013042125.1 Eudoraea sp. | reverse complement strand
TGCATATGACAAATTCCTCTTCTTATGGGTGTTATCAGACTACAATGAAAAATTAAAGTATCTCCGGGTAACACCTTTTGTTTAAACTTTACATTATCGATCTTCATGAAGAAGGTCAAGTAATTTTCAGGATCAGGAACAGTGCTCAAAACAAGTATCCCTCCTGTTTGTGCCATTGCCTCAACCTGCAGTACCCCCGGCATTACAGGTGCTCCGGGAAAATGGCCAATAAAAAATGGCTCATTCATTGAAACATTCTTCATGCCTACCACATGGTTGTCCGAAAGTTCCAGGATACGATCTATCAATAAAAATGGAGGCCTGTGTGGTAACATCGCCATGATCTGATGGATATCCATAAGCGGTGGAGCATTCAGATCGTATTGCGGGACACTATTCCTTTTTTCAAGCTTAATTATCTTAGACAGTTTTTTGGCAAATTGAGTATTTACATAGTGGCCCGGTTTGTTTGCGATCACCTTTCCTCGTATTCTGGTCCCTGCAAGGGCAAGATCGCCGATCACATCTAATAATTTGTGGCGCGCCGCTTCATTTGGCTGATGCAAAGTGAGATTATCCAGAATACCGTTGGGTTTTACCGAGAGCTTCTTTTTATTAAAGGCTTTTTCCAGCTTTTTCATGGTAGATTCTGAGATCTCCTTATCTACGTAAACGATCGCATTATTCAGGTCTCCACCTTTTATTAGCCCGTGTTCTAAAAGCATTTCCAGCTCATGCAGAAAACTAAATGTCCTGGCATCTGCGATCTCCTTCTTAAAATCTGACAGGCGCTCCAGGGTAGCATTCTGGGTCCCTAAAACCTTGGTGCCAAAATCGACCATGGTGGTTACCTTATATTCATCCGAAGGAATAATAGTGATCTCGCTTCCCGTAGCTTCATCCTTATAACTAATAACCTCTTTTACTATATATTCTTCTCTGTTTACCTCTTGTTCCA
Source organism: Eudoraea sp. (assembly GCA_013042125.1). Lineage (GTDB taxonomy): Bacteria > Bacteroidota > Bacteroidia > Flavobacteriales > Flavobacteriaceae > Muriicola. The sequence continues at coordinate 4,100 of JABDQS010000008.1, read as the reverse complement.
CGATGCCGGCTTTTTCCAAAGCTTCCACAAAGAACTTAGAAGAACCGTCCATGATAGGTGGCTCCGGAGCATCGAGCTCTATCAGAACATTATCTATTTCGAGTCCAACGAGAGCTGCCAGCACATGTTCTGAAGTTTGGATCTTCACCCCACGTTTTTCCAGATTTGTTCCACGTTGAGTGTTGATCACATAATTGGCATCTGCCTCAATAATAGGTTCTCCCTCCAGATCTACCCGCTTAAATGCATATCCATGGTTCTCCTGTGCCGGAACAAACTTCATGGTTACGTTTTCGCCGGTATGTAATCCTACACCTTTGAGTACTACTTCTTTCGCAATGGTGCGTTGTTTTGCCACAGATTTATTTTCCATTGTTTTTTTCAATATCATCTATCTTACCAACTATCTTAGTTAGATTTTTAAAATGAACATAAGACTTATTAAAATCTCCATAATTCAGTGCCGGAGAGCCTTGTAAAAACTCATCATCCTTTACATTTCGACTAATTCCCGATTGTGCCTGAATTTTCACCCTGTCCCCAATTGTAATATGGCCAACTATACCCACCTGTCCTCCTATCAGACAATTTTTCCCGATCTTGGTTGATCCCGCAATACCGGTTTGAGCAGCTATAGCCGTATGTTCGCCAATTTCTACATTATGAGCAATATGTATTTGATTATCTAATTTCACTCCTTTGTGGAGAATTGTTGAACCTAAGGTTGCCCTGTCTATAGTAGTACCTGCGCCAATTTCCACATCTTCTTTCAACACCACGTTTCCGGTTTGAGGCACCTTAATATACTCTCCATTGGTATTAGGGGCAAATCCAAATCCGTCTGCTCCAATTATTACCGCACTGTGAATTACACATCCCTTTCCTACGATAGATTCTGAATAGATCTTAGCGCCCGAATAGATGATCACATTATCTCCGATGCTAACATTATCTCCTATATACACATTGGGGAATATTTTTACATTATCCCCTATTTTTACCTTGTTCCCTACATATGAAAAAGCCCCCAGGTAAAAATCGGAGCCATAGGTAGTAGTTTCAGAAAGGAAAGTAGGTTCTTCGATCCCTGTTTTGTTATTCTTAACCTGATTGTAATATTCGAGCAGCTTTGAGAAAGACTTATAGGCGTCATCCACCTTTATCAAAGTAGTATTTAACTGTTGTTCCGGTTCAAAATCCCTGTTAACAATGGTTATGGAAGCTTCGGTACTGTAAATGTAGTGGGTGTATTTCGGATTTGCCAAAAAGGTCAGGGAACCTTCAACGCCTTCTTCTATCTTCGCCAGTTTGTGTACAGAGATCTCAGGGTTACCATGCACCTCGCCTTCTAAAATACCTGCGATCTGACTGGCTGTGAATTTCAAGGGTTAATTTTTTGTCTTAGGTTACAGTCGGACAAAAGTAAGAAAAATTACGAAACGCTTTTCTTGGGATAACAGATATAGTGCTTGGTCACCGTTTTAGACAAGGCTTTTAAATTTAGGTGGTCAGACGCCTTCACTACATCAATGATCTTTGAATTACCCATTAAGATATTTATGTTCTCCTCATCTTTATTATAAGCTGTGTTTGCTATGGTGCCTGTGAAGACAAAATACCGGGCCTCTTCCTCTGTTAGATCAAATTCTAAGGCACACTCCTTAAGTTGTTTAAGAATTCTTTTAGGGGCGATCGGATTTTTTTTGATCTTAACTTTTAACAGGTCGCGATACAAGATCATTTTACTCAGGCTGGAAAGGATAAAATCATCGTGATACTGCCATTTTTTGAGAGCGGCTAATATATCGATATCATCCAGGACTGAAAATTTCAACAGGATGTCATGGGTTATAGAATCCTTTCTGACGGTATTTTTAAGAAAAAACAACAAGGCATCGCTGGCCTCAAGCAGTACGTTCTTTGAACTTAGCTCTCTGGCTCTTCTCAAAACACGTATCAATAATTGTTCTGCTACAATACCGGTTTTATGCAGATAAACCTGCCAGTACATAAATCTCCTGGCAATTAGAAATTTCTCTACGGAGTAGATCCCCTTTTCTTCGATCACCAATTCACCGTTCACTACATTGAGCATAGTGATCAGGCGTTCCGAATTAATGTTCCCCTCGGCCACCCCGGTGTAAAAACTATCTCTTTTGAGATAATCTAATCTATCCATATCTAGCTGACTGGATACCAATTGATTCAGGAACTTTTTGGGATAGGTCCCTTTAAAGATCTCAATGGCAGACGTTAAACTTCCGTTAAACTGCTGGTTAAGACTTTCCATAAATAGGAGTGAAATATGCTCATGAGGAATGCCATCCACAAGGCTGTGTTCCATAGCATGTGAGAATGGCCCATGGCCAATATCGTGCAGGAGTATAGCTGCTAAAAGGCCATTTGCCTCCTCTTCAGTGATCTCAACATCCTTATAACGAAGCACTTGTATGGCCTGCTGCATAAGATGCATACTTCCCAGGGCATGGTGAAACCTGGTATGATGAGCCCCGGGAAAAACCAAATAAGATAGTCCCATTTGAGAAATTCTGCGCAACCGCTGAAAATAAGGATGAGCAATTAGTTGGAATAGTTCTGTGCTGGGAATTCTAATAAATCCGTAAATTGGATCATTAAATAGTTTTAGCTTCCTGGTGGTGGCCAATGTTTCATACTTTAAGGGGTAAATATACGGACTAAATGAACAAGATTACAATACTGTGGGTAGATGACGAGATCGATATGCTGAAACCCCATATTCTTTTTCTCGAGGACAAAAAGTATTCGGTTATTACCTGTAAGAGCGGACAGGAAGCACTGGAGGAGATAGAGAACAATAGATTTGATATCGTTTTTCTGGACGAGAACATGCCCGGAATATCCGGACTGGAGACCTTAACGGAGATAAAAAATATGGAACCTACCTTGCCAGTGGTGATGATCACCAGGAGTGAGGAAGAGTTTATAATGGAAGAGGCCATCGGATCTAAAATTGCAGATTATCTTATAAAACCTGTAAATCCCAACCAAATACTCCTCACACTAAAGAAAACACTGGATCATTCCAGATTGATCTCTGAAAAGACCACCTCCAATTATCAACAGGAATTTCGGAAAATATCGATGGACCTTTCCATGGTGAATAGCTATGAGGAATGGACAGACCTTTATAAAAAACTGATATCCTGGGAACTGAGACTTGAGGAAATAGAAGATTCCGGGATGTTTGAGATATTAGAATCTCAAAAGACCGAGGCCAATAATCATTTTGGGAAGTTTGTTGATAAGAATTATGCATCATGGTTTGCGCACGGGGATGGACCTGTAATGTCTCATACCCTATTTCAACAATGGATCAAACCAGAATTAAAAGAACAGCCCACCTTACTTGTGGTAATAGATAACCTGAGGTATGACCAATGGATCTCCTTTGAGGATGCGCTTAACCCATTTTACAAAAAAAACAAGGAAAAGGCCTATTACAGTATTTTACCCACTGCCACCCAGTATGCCCGTAATGCTATTTTTTCCGGGCTTACACCATTAGATATGGAAAAGAGGTATCCGCAATGGTGGAAGAATGATACGGACGAGGGCGGGAAGAACCTGTTTGAGGACAAGTTTTTGGAGTCGCAATTAAAAAGGCTCGGACTGGATCTTGAATGGGAGTACCACAAGATAAGCAGCCTGAAACAAGGGCGTAATCTGGTTCAAAATTTCAATAGCCAAAAGAAGAACGATCTAACTGTGATCGTTTATAATTTTGTGGACATGCTATCCCATGCCAAGACCGAGATGGATGTCATCAAGGAATTAGCCTCTAACGACAAAGCATACAGATCGCTTACTGTAAGCTGGTTTAAGAACTCACCCTTGTTGGAGATCATCCAAAAGGCCAGGACACTGGGGATGAAACTGATCATAACCACAGATCACGGCACCATAAATGTGCAACACCCTTCGAAGGTTATTGGCGACAGGGAGACCAGTCTTAATTTGCGGTATAAAACGGGAAGAAGTTTGTCTTACGATGCTAAAGACGTTCTGGAAGCCAAGGAACCAGCAAAGATACATTTGCCAAATATCACCATGAGCAGTTC
>JABDQS010000004.1 GCA_013042125.1 Eudoraea sp. | reverse complement strand
CTCCAGAATTGCAGATACAATGGGCCCTCTGGTCATAAAGGCCACTAATTCTCCATAGAAAGGACGCTCCTTATGGATCGCATAGAATTCCTGGGCATCGCGTTTGCTTAATTGAGTGTATTTCATGGCTATGATCTTAAAGCCAGCAGAGGTGATCTTTTCCAAAATAGCCCCAATATGGCCATTCTCAACCGCATCGGGCTTGATCATGGTAAATGTTCTTTTTCCTGTCATTCTAAAAAATTTTGGGCAAAAATACACTTTCTAGTTGCAACCTACAACATTAATACTGCTGTGTTAAGGCATTGAGGACCTTGCCTTGATCGCCTATCATCTGCATTTGTACTTCCCTGTTTGTAAGATTAAGGTGAAGTAACCCAAAGCTTTTCTCAGCGATCACCTCCCCTTTTCTATAAGGATTTGGTTCTCCTGAATAACTGGAATAAACATGTGTTAGACCACTACTGGTAAAATCGATCAGCGGGTAAGATACTCCCGGTAAAATTATTTGAGAGAATTCCGATATATGACGATCCCCGGAAAGGATGATGACCCCAGTGGCCCCAGATTCTTTTACAATGCTATTTAGTTTATCCACTTCATGTGGAAAATTTCCCCAGGTCTCAAATCCATGTTCGTTGGACAAGAATTGAATACTGCTTACCAATATGTTGAACTCAGCCTTCGAATTCCGTAATTCCTCTTCCAGCCAGGCCCATTGGGTCTCGCCTAATACAGTTCCTTCTCCGTATGTGCCCGGTTGGTAACGTTTCTTCTTGTCTGATGCCGGTGTCAGGGCTGATCTGAAATAGCGGGTGTCCAGAACAAGGATCTTCACGGAACCCGCAGGAAGATCATACATATAACTGGCATAAACCCCTTCCCTGCTCCGTCTTGGGCTATCTGCAGCAACATCCATAAAATCCAGAAACACCTTTTGACTAGCTGCTTTAGAAGTAAATTCTACCCCTCCATCATTCAAGCCGTAATCATGATCATCCCAGGTACCAATAACCTGAACCCGATCGCGTAAAGCTTTATACCCCGGGATCTCATTCTGAATGCTGAACATTCTGGCAATTTCAGTGGTATCATCGGTATCAGCATAAATGATGTCCCCTCCCCATATCCAAACATCTGGTTCAGTGGCCAGCACATCATCCCAGAGCTCATTTTTTACTGTATGCTTATTGCAAGATCCAAAGGCTATGGTGAAGGAATCCTGGGAGGTAACGGGCTGATCCTGAACCTGGCTGGTTTTACAACCTATTAGCAACATAAAAGGCAGCAGAAACAAAGCAATTTTTAAAGATTTCATAAGAGGATATGAATTTAATTTCAAATGTAAAATAATTGATTATGAATCCAATAGATAGCAACTAAAGATATCTTTTTGTTAACTTGGAACCCTGTTAGCCCTATAATGAATGTATCTCCACCTCGCTCCGGCCTGTGCATTTCCCTTGTTAATTTGGTCGATTAACCCCAGTTTGGTAATTGCATTTTGTATTAAATTGTATCTTTGCACCCATGAAATCAGCCGATGTCGGGTCTCTTAAAACCCTGCTTAGTAGTCCTCAAAATATAGTGATCATTCCCCACAAGAATCCCGATGGTGATGCCATAGGCGCTGCTTTAGGCTTGAACTTTTACTTAAGTTCAACAGGGCATAGCACAACCGTAATAACTCCAAATGATTATCCACAATTCCTGAAGTGGATGCCCGGAACCCAGGAGGTCATCAACTTTGAGAAAGAAAATACCACCGCAGTTAAAAAAATTGAAGAAGCCACGGTCATTTTTACGGTCGACTTTAATGAATTAGGCCGGATAGGACATATGAAAGAAACAGTGAGTAAGGCCAAGGCTGCATTTGTTATGGTAGACCATCATCAAAGTCCGGCAGATTATGCGGCCATTATGTACTCTGACGTTAACTTGAGTTCTACCTGTGAAATGATCTTTCACATGATTGTTGCATTAGGAGGATTGGAACTTATTACCAGTGAAATGGCCGACTGTCTATATGCAGGAATTGTTACTGATACCGGTTCTTTTAAATATGCATCAACTACCGGTAAAACGCACAGAGTGGTAGCCACATTAATAGATAAAGGCGCGCATAGCGCGGAGATCCACAAAAATATTTTTGACACCAATACGGCCAGCAGATTGCATCTTCTGGGTTGTGCTCTGAATAATATGGTGATTCTCCCGGAATACAACACAGCGTACATTACCTTAAGTCAGGAGGAGTTAGATCTTCATCAATTCAAAAAAGGAGACACAGAAGGCTTTGTGAACTACGGGCTTACTCTGGCTGGGATTATATTTGCAGTGATTTTTATAGAAAACAAGGAAGAAGGGATCATTAAGATCTCTTTTAGATCGGAAGGCAGCTTTTCAGTGAACGAATTTGCCCGAAAATATTTTGAAGGCGGTGGGCACACCAATGCTGCCGGGGGCAAAAGCAATAAAAATATGGAAGATACAGTTCACTATTTCAGATCCTTACTGGAAGACCATAAAACCGCATTATCAGCATGAAGAAAATACTATTATTTTTTCTATTAATTGGTCTTATATCCTGTGAGGGGCCGGAGCCCCGCAAACCTGTGAAGGTAAATTCGGGCTCATTTTTTAAGGAATCTGTAGAAAGGAATAAAAAACTGTTGGCTTACGAAGAGCAATTAATACAGGACATCATACAAAAAGACAGTCTGCATACCTACCAATCTACACCCGATGGGAGTTGGTACTACTACGATCTGAAAAATGAAGTGGCAACGTATACACCTCAGACAGATGACCTGGTTCGTTTTACCTATATGCTAACCACATTGAATAATGACACAATTTACAACGAAGAAGAAATAGGCTTTCAGTCTTACAAAGTGGATAAGCAGGAACTGTTTCCGGGATTGCGAAATAGTCTCAAACTCCTGAAAGAAAGTGAAAAGGCAACTTTTCTGTTTCCTTCATCACTGGGCTATGGTTATCTTGGAGATAAGAATAAAATTGATGTTAATGTTCCGCTTAAAGCTACCGTAACCATTATCACTATTGAACCAAAGAAAAACAATAATTCAGAATAAATAGAAACAACAAATGAAAAATACCTATCTACTTCTCACTGCCATTATCCTTTTGATCAGCGGTTGCAAATCGAGCCAGTACACACATCTGGGAGATGGCATCTTTGCTGATATTAAAACAACCAAAGGAGATATTATTGTAAAGCTCGAACATGAAAGTACCCCTGTAACTGTCGCTAATTTTATTTCCCTTGCTGAAGGAACCAGCCCCTTTGTCAGTGATGAATACAAAGAGAAAAAGTATTATGACGGACTTACATTTCATAGGGTTATGAAGGATTTTATGATACAGGGCGGAGATCCTCTGGCCACGGGCACCGGAAATCCCGGGTACAGGTTTAAGGATGAGTTCGTAGATTCCCTCAGGCATGATAAAGCGGGTATACTATCAATGGCCAATGGCGGCCCTAAAACCAATGGCAGCCAGTTTTTTATAACACTAAAGGAAACTCCCTGGTTAGATGGCGTACATACTGTTTTTGGGGAAGTAATAGAAGGTATGGCAGTGGTAGATTCCATTGGGGTAACAAAGACTGCTGCAAAAGACAAACCCGTAGTGGACGTGGTAATGAATTCTGTTGAGATCATCCGGAACGGAAAAGAAGCGAGGAACTTCGATGAAGTAAAGATCATGAGCGATTACTTTGCAGCTGAAGAAGCAGAAATTGCGGCGATGAAGAAAATGAAGGAAGATTTTGCTGCGGAAATAATGTCTCAAAAAAATTCTGTTGATGCCCTGCCATCTGGACTTAAGATATTGGTCATAAATGAAGGGACCGGACCCAAACCAAAAGTTGGTCAGAAAGTAATGGTAAATTATGCAGGATATCTTGAAGATGGTTCTATGTTCGACAGTAACTATGAGGATGTGGCCAGAAAATATAAAGTATTTGATGAAGAACGTAAAATGGGTATGGGTTATGAACCATTTCCTATGGATTACAGTCTGGATGCCAGACTTATCCCCGGTTTTAAAGAAGGTTTGATGACCATGAAGGTAGGTGATAAGGTACGCCTTTTTATACCACCTCATTTAGGGTATGCAGAACAAGGTTATGGACCTATTCCACCGAATGCAAGTCTGGTCTTCGACCTGGAGATCGCAGATTTGGCAACAGAGTAAAAAAAGCCCGCATCAGCGGGCCTTTTTATTTATTGGGTATTTGTGTAAGGATCATTTTTAGAAACTTCCAGAATTTCTGAACTGATGAGATCTGCACCCGTTCATCCGGCGAATGGGCCCCCTTTATGTTGGGACCAAAACTGATCATATCCATATCAGGGTAATGACTTCCTAAAATTCCACATTCCAGACCCGCATGGCAGGCAACTACCTCGGGAGTATGGTCAAATAATTTTTCATACTGAGATTTAAGGACGGTCAGTATCTCAGAATTTGGATCAGGGCTCCACCCCGGATATTCACCGCTGAGAGTTACTTCGTAGCCGGCTAATTGAAATACACTCTTAATACTATGTGCAAGATCATATTTTCCGGATTCAACTGAAGAACGGGTAAGACATCCTATTTTGATCTTACCATCACCAATCTCTACCCTGGCCAGGTTGTTAGAAGTTTCTACCAATCCTTCAATCGCAGGACTCATAGCAAATACTCCGTTATGAACTCCATAAAGAGCAGCAATTAAACTATTTTGGGAGTTTTGTTGCATACAACCACCTTCCATCTTGTGCTCCGTAAGTGATATCTTCAACTTTGATTCTGTAAAGGACAGTTCCTTTTGTATATCCTTTGCCAAATTTTTAATAGCCTTCTCTACTGCTGCCTGTTGGGATAGTACTGCGAACTGCGCCACACTTTCACGAGGAATAGCATTTCGTAGACCCCCTCCCGCTATATTCAAAATAGCTATTTCTCCGGCATTGGAAGCTTCGTATAACAGACGATTCATGATCTTGTTTGCATTGCCCAGACCGCGGTGTATGTCCATCCCGCTATGACCTCCATTAAGTCCATTTACAGTAAGTTTATACCCAATACTATCCTTTGGCAGGTCTACCATGTCATACGTCCCTTCAGCTGTAATATCTATGCCGCCTGCACATCCTATATCTATTTCATTATCTTCTTCCGTATCCAGAGTTAATAAGATCTCACCTTTCAGCACTCCCGGTTTTAACCCTTTTGCACCTGTCATACCTGTTTCTTCATCGATCGTAAATAAGGCCTCCAGTGGTGGATGTGGAATAGAATCGCTCTCCAGCAGCGCCATGATAGCGGCTACACCCATGCCATTATCCGCGCCGAGGGTAGTTCCTTTGGCCTTAACCCAGTCTCCCTCTACATACATTTGAATACCGTCCTGATCAAAGTTGAATACAGTATCGTTGTTCTTTTGATGAACCATGTCTAAATGCGATTGTAATACCACGGTTTTTTTAGACTCCATTCCCGCAGTAGCAGGTTTTCTGATTATCACATTGCCAACTTCATCCTGAAAGGTCTCCAGACCCAATGAGGCTCCAAATTTTTCCATAAAGGCTATTACACGCTCTTCTTTCTTCGAAGGTCGCGGAACCGCATTGAGATTCGCAAAATGTTTCCATACCGCCTGCGGTTCTAATTGATGTATTTCCTGTTGCATAAGTTTCATTTAAGGATCAAAAATACGGAGACCTTAAGAACATACCCATAAATTTGGGTATTTTTAACGCCATGAACTACCGCTTAAAAAATGGCATCGCCTTTTCACTGATCCTGCAAATTCTTGCCATTAAATGGCTTAGTAATCAGCCCGAATTTATTGAGAAATATTACAGCAATGGGCTATATCCTTATCTGTCGAATGCTATGCGCTGGCTATACGGTTCGTTTCCCTTTTCAGTTGGTGATGTGATTTACACACTACTTATTTTGGCTGCTTTTCGCTATATATATAAGAATCGGCTTATCATTCGATTAAAGCCGTTGTCATTTGCACGAAACGTAATAATGATACTAGCCATTGCCTATTTTTCCTTTCATGTTCTTTGGGGTCTGAATTACTACAGACAACCCATCTATAGGACCATGGAACTAAATGCAAATTACACGTTACAGGAATTGAATGATTTCACCGAAGTTTTGGTTCAAAGGACCAATGCCGCCCATAAGGCCATAGAACCTATTGATACTGTTCAGGTAGATATTCCCTACTCCCAATCAGATATATACGTAAAAATTGAGCAAGGATATGATCAACTTACAGCTCAATATCCTAACTTCCAATACAACCACCCAAGTATCAAAGGGTCACTTTACAGCCTGTTTTTAACTTATATGGGATATGGCGGGTATCTGAACCCATTTACGCTGGAGTCCCAGGTAAATCAAAAGATCCCTATATTTCGTTTCCCGGTAGTGAGTTGCCATGAGATTGGTCACCAATTGGGATATGCCGCCGAGAATGAGGCTAATTTTGTTGGGTATCTAGCAGCCTTGAATAACAAGGATCACTATATAAAGTATGCTGCACTTTCCTATGCTCTGAGTTATTGTTTGGCGGAGATAAGAAATCAGGATGAAACCAGGTTCAGGGAGCTCTATAGCCTTGTTCACAGGGGGGTTCAAAAAGACTATGAAGAATTAAAGCGATTTTGGGTATCTTATGAAAACCCCCTGGAACCTTTTTTTAAAACATTTTATAATTCCTTTTTAAAAGCCAATAATCAATCAGCAGGAATTAAGAGCTACAGTCTGGTAGTTGGTTTACTAGTTGCTTATCATCAGGAAAATCCTCTTTAGTACTAACCCGGCTCACCGGATGAGTCTTTAAATGTTAAAAAAGACTATTGGCATTACTATTCTTTACAGTTCGTTTATTTTTAGACCACTAACTTAAAAACACAAACTATATGAAATGGAGACTACTTGTGCTGGCCTCTTTCTGGCTATGCACTACCCCTTTATTTTCTCAGGACTATTTTCCTAAGAATGATGGGGTCAAAGCAGAGAATAACAACTACACCGCTCTTACCAATGCGAAGATCTATGTAACCCCTACTCAGATCATTGAGAAGGGTACTCTTTTGATCAAAGACGGCAAAGTAGTGGCAGTAGGTGCCTCGGTAAGCATACCCGCCAATACGGTACAGGTAGATCTAAAAGGAAAACACATTTATCCTTCCTTTATTGATGTCTACTCTACTTATGGTGTGAAACAGCCCAAAAGACCATCGGGAGGTGGCAGATCTCCTCAATACGACCCAACAAGAGAAGGTTTCTACTGGAACGATCATATTATGCCGGAGGCGGATGCGATCACTGAATTTAAATATGACGAGAAGAGTGCCAAGGCCCTGCGGGAAGCAGGATTTGGTGTCGTTAACTCGCATATTCAGGATGGTATTGCCAGAGGAAGTGGAGTTCTAATCGCTCTTAAATCAGATGGAAATGATGCTGAACGGATCTTAGATGATAATTCATCCCAATATTTCTCTTTTGACAAAAGTGTAATAAAAAGACAATCCTACCCCACTTCACTTATGGGGTCCATGGCCTTGTTACGTCAGATGTATCATGATGCCTCCTGGTATCAAAAAGGAAATGTGGACACCAAAGACAGATCTCTTGAGGCTTTATTAGCCAATAGTGGATTGGTACAGATCTTTGCGGCAGGTAATGCCGGAAATGTGCTAAGAGCCGATAAGATAGGAGATGCTTTCGGGATGCAATACGCCATCCTTGGTGGTGGGAATGAATTTGAGATCATCGACGAAATAAAAGCAACCAATGCAAAATTGATCATTCCTATCAATTTCCCCGATGCCATGGATGTTTCAGATCCCTATCAGGCAGATTATGTAGCCATAAAGGATATGCGTTTCTGGAATCAGGCACCTTCTAACCCAAAAGTATTAGCTGATAATAATATCTCCTTCAGCTTCACCCTGCACGAATTAAAAAGTCCGGCTAACTTAAAGGAAAAAGTGATGAAGGCCATCGAATATGGCTTGTCTGAGGCAAAAGCACTGGAGGCATTAACCAGCGCACCGGCATCCTTTCTGGGCAAGGCAAATTCTATTGGCAGTTTGCAAACCGGCCGTTATGCCAATTTCCTTATTACCTCCGGAAATATATTTGATAAAGAGACCACCTTATATGAGAATTGGGTACAGGGCCAGAAAAACATTGTTAATCCGATGGATCAAAAGGATATCAGAGGTACTTATA
>JABDQS010000342.1 GCA_013042125.1 Eudoraea sp. | reverse complement strand
AATAATACCTCATCGGCTACTACGTCTATATAGGCGCCACCAGGAACCATTAGTTTCACCTGGTTAAAATCGTTTTGGCGATTGGTCCCTAAGGCCTGCCCCGCCTGTTCACTTGGATAGGTTGCGGACCAATAGAGTCCGGCATATCTGATCAGGTTACAATTAGCGTTTGGAAACGTAAAAGTTGCCGAACTTGAGCTAAAGGTCGTAGCATCACTATCCACATCTATATATTGCTGGTTTAGCCAGTCGTTATAGGTAGAAGAGTTGCCGGTTGCATTATACGGATCTTCAGGCTCTGTGTTTCCGGTACCTCCATCGCGGTTAACTATATTGTTGGCAATAAATGTAAGATCACCTTTAAGATTATTTTGGTAACGAATATCAAAGGTGTTAAACTCCTGTGAGAAGCCCATATAAGAAAACAGGACTAAACAGGCCGCAAGTATTTTTTGGGTAAAGTTAGGTCTCATTTATGCTATAAGATTTGGGGTGACACGCATGATCCACATCTTGTCATCGTATGCGTCGTTTATTTTAGAGTAATAAGAAACTAAAGCGTTATTCCAGGAGTTGTGCCTTTTTAAATATACGTATCGGTATTTATTCTGTGGATTAATAAAATAGCTGGCACTTAATCCTCTGGAATTCAACAGCTTCACAAAGCGTGAAGCATTTTTAGGGTTAGCGAAAACATTGGCAATGATATAGTAATCTGTTATTCCCTGAGAAAGGGCATATTCTTGTTCTTCAGTGGCATTATTGCCAATATTGTCCTGAGCCACAACATTCTTTTGCAGCACGTCTGTTCCAAACTTGGAAGACTTCTCTTTTATCTTATTGGTATTTTCAACATAGGCATCATTTCGATAGCGATTCTCTACATTCATGATCCATAGATCACCGTCATAATCTCCACCCATTTTGGTACGATATGCATCTTCAGCCTCTGTCCAGCTATTGTATCTTTTTAAATAAACATATTTAAATCCATTGTCTGGATTTTCTATATAATTGGCAGGAAAGCCCTCATCATTCATAGCATCCACGAACTTATTTAAGTAATGCTCATCCTTGTAGACATTCGCCACCACATAGTATCCATCCTCAACCCCTTGAAGATCTTTGAATTTCCGGCTTTTTACACCTGTTGCGCCTTGAGACTGTGTAGTCCTTTCTTCTTGTATTGTGGTTGTCTGCGCAACAGCATCTCTGGTCTGTTCTTTTTGTACAAAAGGCTCAGGCTCGGTTTCCTGGACGGTATTATTGTTGAATTCTTTCGGATCAACAGTTTGTTGTGCGAGGGCCGATTTATCATTGTTTATGAAGTACATTTCCTCGGCTCTTTCCTCAACATCCGGGCGCTTTCCGTTAGTTTCATTTCGAACCATTCTCATGACCCTTTCAAACCTGTCTTCAAGATCTTTTTGGCGATTGTTTTCCAGGGAATCCTGTCTGTACAACAACTCAGCCAGAATGGCATCATTTTCTGTAAGTCGACGTTTTAGTTCAGCGATTTCTTTATCCTTATCACTCAGGCTCTCTTCTGTTAGCGGTTCTTCTTCCTCATTCTGCGCCAGCGTTTCCTCACTATCTTCTAACATTACCCTGTCCTCAGTAAGGTTAGGAGTAAAGGAGTAAGCAAATGAGATCTCATGGGTTAGTCCAAAATTGTCGAAAGTATTAGACAATCCTTTTTCCATAGTGTATCCAATGGAAACTCGTTTGTTCAGATTAAAACCAATACCGGCTGAAGCTCCGTAAAAACTATCATATCCACCCTGAACCCACCCAAGTCTTGGAAGGTCAAGAATAAGATTCCCGCCCAATACGAAGTCATCCTGTCCTACCTTTCTGGCTCGTGCAAGCGGCATAAGTCGGGCATTTTCCATGACCCCGGAGGCATTTTCAAACTGATGGGTATATTGTAAGTGACCGGAGTATGTTTTGTCCTTAAATTCTGATACCGATTCATTGGTCTTCAGATTGTAATCGAATAAGTTTTCAGCAAACAAACCAAAATCGAATTTACCATAAGAGAGGTTAAATCCTGGCTGGAAAGACAAGAGTGATACATCCTGGAAGCCATTCAGCAAAGGATCATTCTCAATAGGATTGGCCCTGTTCTCGTCAAAACCACTATTGTAATAAGAGAAGTTAGCACCAAAAGTGAAATTACTCTTATCACTAAGTTTTATTCCATAAGCATAGTTCGCGAGAACTCCATAATTACTTACGATACCTTCACGCTGTGTGTACAAGCTTAGACCCAAGCCCGTGCGATCATTCATTCTACCGCTATAGCTTAGAAAATAAGTTTGATTGTTATCGTCAAAAGTCACTGATTGATTTCGATGCAAGAGATTGACGTACGACTTATTTTCTCTCACCGTTGAGAATGTAGGATTGATCAGGAACCGGTTGAATTTCAACAAGTTCTGTGAGGGAACGTCATAGGTGATAAATGGGTTTTCATCCTGAGCATTTACATTCAGGAATCCCATAATACACAATAACAAAATAAGGAGTACTCTTGGTTTCATTGGTTTGGTTAACGTATTACGGTAATGGTACCTTGTTTTAGGACCTCCGATGCATTTCTGATTTTATAAAAGAACACCATGTTCTGTCTTGTAAAAGCCGCAGAAGATGAAGGCCAGTTATTCTGATAATTAAATTCGTTTATGATCTCTACACCTTTTTCATTATAAATGATCACATTCACATCTGCCTTGTTAGAATAAGTATTTGGAATGATCCATTGATCATTTACGCCATCACCATTTACAGTGATCACATTAGGCACTTTAAAAGTATCCAGATAGGTCACGCTTACATTTCTGATGACCTGACAATTCCCTATAGTAGCGATCAGAACATAGTCTCCCTCTTCAGTAAAGGTCATGGAAGAACCGGTGCTCATCTCTATATTATTGCTGTCTAACCAGCTATAACTTGTTCCGCCAGAGGCAGATATAGTTCTTGAGCCACCTTCCGGGAAAACAATATCAGCAGAAGGATCTAGCGTAATAAGGTTTTCATCAAAAGGAGTTATGTTGATCTCGTTAGAACGTAACGGACATCCATTTCTCATTAATACCAATTGGTACATACCTTGATCAATTACCGTAAGGTCAGCGGTTGTAACCCCCAGATCTGTTCCGTTTCTATACCAGGTAAATGTCTCTCCACTCAGATCGGTGGTTGTACTTATGGTTACAGGCTCAGCAGGCCCACAACTTACAAGGCCGGTACTAGAAATAGTCAGGGTCTCATTGACCAATAACTCAACAGATAAATTGTTAGATGTGCTAGAATAAGTACTGATTGTTCCATCTAAAGTATAATTGCCATTCTCAGTCGGATCTGTCAGACTGATTGAGCTGCCGGTCTCACCGGCTACGTTGGCACCATTAAGTTTCCATTGGTATGCAAAATCATTTTCAATTGCAGTGGTGACATCGGTTTTGTTTCCACCGGCATCAACGGCATTTATGGTTGTAACCTCTAGGGCTATACTGGTATTTTCACAGGCTACGTAGGAACCGGCGTAATCTATTACCAGTTCAAAAGAAGCTGGTGTTACCACTACAGTAGATTCGGAATCTAATGAGGTAGAAGCACAAGCGCCACCACTTAGGGTAACCCTTGCAAAATAAGTACCGGTTTCAGTATCGCTTACCACCAAACTGGCTGAGGTAGCTCCGGCGACCGGACTACCATCTTTATACCATTGATAGGTAGGAGTGGAAGCATCTGTACTTACACTTAAGGTAGAATTCTGACCAGGTAGCAATACTATGTTAGCAGCATTGTCTCTTGTAACTGTAAAGTCCCCTGCATTGGTAATTGTTACTGCGGCAGAACGTTCTAAACAGGCACCCGGCCCGAAGATCTCTACCTCGTAGTCACCTTCAAATCCGGGACTTGAGGCATCTACCGTATATATATAGTTATTTGATGACGGAATAATGGTTCCGTTTTGATACCATGTATATGTTAAACTTGGATTATTGATGTTAGCTTCAAGCGGCATGGTCTCCCCACTACACAGATCTGTTTTAGCAGGTGGATTAATAGCAACACCCAGACTCGTGCCTGAGGTTACATCAATTAGATTGGATAGCGTATTTCCGGAACCGGAACAAGCGCCATAATCTATTTCCACATTGTACATGCCGGAGGCAGATACGGTTATGGATTCTGATTTTTCAGAAAGAGGCGTTCCTGACCGGTACCAATTATACTGAAAGGTATCTGCATTGGCTAATCCGTAAACTTCGAGTGTAATAGAATTACCATCACAAACTTCCGCGGTTCCATCACCAAAGTCGGCCTGCCCCTGTTGCCTTATGGTAAGTCCGGTGTTTACCCCAATGTAGTACATAGGGTATGGATCTGAGGGAGGCCCGGTAACAGCCGGACTGGTACTACGAACGCGAAGCCGGTAGTTTTCACCTCTGGTATCTGTGGGAACAGTGAATTGCATATAAAAATCAAATACAACATTCTTTGTTCCATCTCTGGCCAGTTCAACAGGACTGCTAAAATCTCCTGTGGCATCAGATAATTCAAGAACAAATTCGTTATCGGAGTTCACTAAGGGCGGATTCCAGGTAAATTGAACCCAATAATCGTTAAAGGAATCAGAGGCACAAGCCCTGTTCCAGGGAGTGGCCCCGGCTGGAGGCGTTTGATTCGGAGCTGCCACCGGTGCATTTAGCACCTGGGCATGAACACTACCAAGACCCAGTAGGAAGATCGGCAGCATCAAAATCCGTACGATGTAAAATAATTTTGTTTTCATAAGCGAGTGTAGTTTTGGGGGACTACAGTGGCGGCATCTCATTCTAAACCCACCTTTTTTCTCATCCCATAAGTATTCAATAACAAATATGTCATATATATACCGCCATAGGAATTTAATGTTGTAGGCACAATTAAATATGTTGTGAAATGGTACTATTTGTATGGATAGGCTTTTTAATAGGCCTTATACTCCCATTTTTCGTACCTTTGCAGCTTCAAAAAGCGGGTAATGAGCGAAGAGAAAAAAACGCTGAATTTTATAGAACACATTGTTGAGGAGGATCTGTCTAACGGATTTCCAAAAGAACAATTGCGTTTCCGTTTTCCACCAGAACCAAACGGATATTTACACATTGGGCACGCAAGCTCTATTTGTCTCAATTTTGGCTTAGGATTGCGCTACAACGCCCCTGTAAATTTGAGGTTTGACGACACCAATCCTATCAAAGAAGAAAAGGAGTTTGTAGATGCCATTAAAAGAGATGTGGCATGGCTTGGGTATGCTTGGGAAAATGAGTGCTATGCTTCAGACTACTTTCAACAATTATACGATTGGGCGGTTCAATTGATAAAGAACGGAAAAGCGTATATAGACAGTCAGTCTTCGGAAGAAATGGCATCCCAAAAGGGAACACCGACAGAACCGGGAACTAATAGCCCATTTAGGGATCGCAGCATTAAAGAAAATCTGGAGCTTTTCGAAGGGATGAAAGAAGGTAAATTTCCTGAAGGAAGTCATGTTTTACGGGCTAAGATAGATATGGCCGACCCTAATATGCTTATGCGGGATCCCCTGATGTATCGCATTTTGCACAAATCTCATCACCGCACAAATACCGATTGGTGTATTTATCCTATGTACGACTGGACACATGGAGAAAGCGATTATATTGAACAGGTATCGCATTCCTTGTGTACTTTGGAATTCAGACCTCACCGTAAATTATATGATTGGTTTTTAGATCAGGTAATAGATGAAAAAGACATACGACCGAAACAGCGGGAATTTGCGAGAAGGAATTTGAGTCATACCGTTGTCAGCAAACGAAAGCTTCTTCAGTTGGTGGAAAAGAAAGTTGTAAATGGATGGGATGATCCAAGAATGCCCACAATTTCCGGACTAAGAAGAAGGGGGTATACCGCAGAATCTATTAGAAATTTTGCAGATACCATTGGGATCGCCAAAAGGGAGAATTTGGTAGATGTTTCTTTACTTGAGTTTCATGTGCGGGAACATCTCAACAAGATCGCACCCAGGGTGATGGCAGTCTTAAATCCCGTTAAAGTGGTGATAACAAACTATCCGAAGGAAAATACCGAATGGTTGAAAGCTGAGAACAATCCGGGGGATGAATCTGCGGGAGATAGGGAAGTTCCTTTCTCCAGGGAGATATATATTGAACAAGAAGATTTCAGGGAGGAAGCCAACAGAAAATTCTTTCGTTTAAAACTTGGTGGTGAAGTCCGGCTTAAAAATGGATACATCATTAAAGCAGAAAGTTGTACTAAAGACAAGGATGGGAAGGTTACGGAGATACAATGTACCTATGACCCAAAAAGTAAGAGCGGAAGCGGCACTGAAGAAAGTTTGCGAAAAGTAAAAGGCACTTTGCACTGGGTCTCTGTTCCGCACGCTATTCCGGCAGAGGTTAGATTGTACGACCGTCTATTTAAAGACGAAGCGCCCGACTCGCACAAGGATAAAGACTTTATGGAATTTGTAAACACGGATTCACTGCAGGTCATTACCGCCTTTGTGGAACCAAGTTTAAAAGATGCCCAGGTAGAGGATCATTTTCAATTTCAGCGATTGGGGTATTTTAATATTGATGTGGATTCTAAACCCGGGAAGTTGGTTTTTAACAGAACCGTGCCCTTAAGAGATACCTGGGCCAAAATACAAGAAAGATCTTAAAATAGATATTGTCTATAATTACACGCAAAACAATAAGTATATTAATCGAAAAACAGACCATTTAGCTTCTCTCTGAGCCATTATTACGAAAAGATAAAGGAAAGGCCTTACCGATTAAGCAAAATCTTCATTAGGAGTATTAAAAATGATTTATTCATTTCTTTAGTAGACAAAAACAAAAAAACCTGAGGTTTTTAGAAACATCAGGTTTTTAATTCCACGGGAATTTAATTACTGCTTCCCTTTAGGCTTTGGATTATCTTTTTTCATGGCCTCCCCTATCATATTACTTGCAGTAAAAGATGCAACCATGTTATTTAGCATATCACTTCCTGCCTGAGGTGAGTTAGGTAAAAGAATAAGATTGGTATTGGTTTCCTCTCCAATGGCCTGAAGTGTATCGTAATGTTGTGTCACCACGATCAACGCAGACGCCTCCTGAGAATTAATACCTACTTTATTCAACACTTCTACAG
>JABDQS010000035.1 GCA_013042125.1 Eudoraea sp. | reverse complement strand
GCTGGAAGATCTGAGAGAGGATGAAAGATATGTAGTAGATACGGATCTTTTTATACGGGCCAGATTATTCGACATGATCCTGGGAGACTGGGACAGGCATACAGATCAATGGCGATGGGCCGAGTTTGAGGATAAGGAAAAAGGCAAGATCGTGTATAAACCTTTTCCACGAGACAGGGATCAGGCCTTTTCCAATATGGGAGACGGCGCCTTAATGAGCATCGCCACTAGAATCATACCCGGCCTTCGCGTTATGGAAGGTTTTCGTGAAGAAATAAGAAGCGTTGAAGGATTTAACTCTTCACCAAGGGTCTTTATTCTGGATCTGGCCTTATTTCCGGAAACAACAGAGAACGAATGGATCACTCAGGCAGAATATATTAAAAGCAGACTAACAGCGTCCGTAATTGATGATGCCTTTATGCTATTTCCGGAGGAGGTAAGGGACCAAACTATTGATGAGATCAAAAGCATACTCTTGTCCAGAGCCTCTGCCATAAGCGAAACAGCCAAAGAGTACTATGCCGTGCTAAACAGATTTGCGGTGGTCACTGGAACGGATAAAGACGATTGGTTCGAAATAAACTACTTAAATAATACGGATATAGAAGTAAAAGGATACAGGATCATAGACGGCGAAAAGGAGAAATTGTTCTTTGAAAAAATATTTTACGAAGGAAGCACCAAGGAAATTTGGATCTATGGCTTGGATGATGACGACCGTTTTGATGTCCGTGGCGATTTTAAAAATCGAATTAAGATAAGGCTTATAGGAGGGCAGAATAACGATATCTATGACATAGAAAATGGTCATAATATCAGTATTTATGATTATCGCTCCAAGAAAAATACCTACAAGAATACTGAGGGGGCCAGGATCAATAAAACAGATGAGTATGATATAAATACGTATCTGCCTCTGAAGATAAAGGGCAACACTAACCAGATAATTCCTACCATTGGATATAATCCGGATGATGGTTTTAAAATAGGATTTAGTGATCTGTATGTTTTTAATGGATTCAGACAAAACCCATTTACCCAGCAACATAAGATCAATGCCAGCTATTATTTTGCAACCAGTGGCTTCGACTTTGGATATACGGGAGAATTTGCCAATATCACTGATAAATGGAATTTTCAGATTCAGGGAAGGTTTACATCACCCAACTACAGTATAAACTTTTTTGGCTTTGGGAATGAGAGTATCAATTTAGATGATACCCTGGAACTAGACTATAATAGAGTTCGCTTACGAAGCTTGTACGTAATTCCTTCGTTAGTTTGGAGAGGTCATCTGGGCGCTAAGTTCACTACAGGAATTTCATACGAGAGTATTTCCGTTGAGGAAACAGCTGATAGGTTCATTAATACATTTTATCAGGCTAATGGGGATGAAACTAACAATAGTTTTATTGGAATTGATGCGGCATACTCTTATGATAATGTAGATAATAGTGCATTTCCTACCCTGGGGATGGCTGCTAATTTTAATTTGGGATATAAGAAAAGTGTCACTAATTCTGATCAAGGGTACGCTTACTTCGTTCCAAGCTTGTCTGTTGATCATAAAATTGTTCCCGGAGGATGGTTGGTTTTAGCTACAAAATTCAAGGCCCATTTTAATTTTGGCGATGATTTTGAGTTTTATCAAGGGGCAAGTATCGGTGGCGTTGACGGGCTTCGTGGATTTAGAAATCAACGGTTTACCGGGAAAACAGCCTACTATCAGAATACCGATCTGCGTCTCAGTTTAAAAAAATTACGGACTGGCCTTTTACCAACTACTTTTGGCCTGTATGGCGGGTTCGATTATGGAAGGGTCTGGTTACCCGGTGAAGACTCAGATCAATGGCATACTTCCTATGGAGGAGGTATTTTTCTAAATGCGTCCAATTTTATCACTGCAAGGGCGGCTCTGTTTCAAAGTACCGACGGGCCCAGAGCAACATTTGGATTAGGATTTGGATTTTAGATTATTCGGGAAGTGTAAAACTGTATAGGTTTTGCCCTGTGAGATGATTTTTTTCGTCCGAAAGGAGGATGGTAGAATTATCCTTAAAACAGACAGCCTCCAATTGTGTCCGAACCCCCAGGTCTATAAATTGCACATTTCCTTTCGAAAAATCGGGCAGATCAAATTCTGTGATCAACCACAGGGTTCCATACCCCAGAAGTACGATCTTCTTCTTATCAGGAGAAATTGCCGCTGAGGTAATTTGGCAGGTGGTGAAATCATTACAGGTTTTAAAAGTTCCCACCAGTGTGGCGTAATAGCTACCTGCTTCAGCCGGAACAGTATAGATCAGCGCCTCCCCAAGGAAGGGATCACTTCGGTCTTTAGTAATGATATAAAGTACACTATCCAGATAAAAGAGAGCCTCTGTATCAAACTTCCTTTTTGAAGGAGCAGGAGGATATTCCTTTTGTTCCGGATACTTAAAATTTATTTCCTCAGCCTCTATTTTATCTCCAGGTTCTATGGTAGGATCCGGGATCTTATAGATAACCATATCTTTTCTATCGTTATCATTGTTCCCAAAATCACCTATATATAGATTGCCCTTTTCATCTTTGGTAAGATCTTCCCAATCAATATTCTTTGCATTTTTTACTTCGAATTCTCTTAGTCGCTCACCTTTGGTGTTCACTTCATATATTACATCCTTATTCCCGTTGTCTTCTATAAGCCAGATCCTATCGTGCTCCAGAGTAGTGATACCAGAATTTTCGTTGAATTGTCTGGGTAGATCACAAACAAAGGTGAGTTGTCCATGCTGAGCACAACCCATACTTGAAATACATAGAAAGAGATAAAGGCAAAATTTCATATCTATTCAATTAACGGTAAAAAGACCTCTGCCTTCCAGTTAATTTCATTTCCTCCCATATTGGGGTTATTGAAAAATACTTCTACAGGCAGGCCTGTGGTCTTAATATTGTTCCTTTTTGCATGGTCCAAAAGGGCATACCAGGCCCTGTCTGATGTTATGTAATTCCCATTATAGATCGCTTTTAGGGCCTTCTGTTTTTGTCTTGTGGCGTAATTCAGGTCCGGGTGTTGTGGTAGACTATCGTTCTTGATGATGGGGTAACAAAAATTGAATTCTAAACTGTCATTCGCCATATCCCACCGGGTAATTTCTATAAAAGGCAAACCATTTAATTCAACCCCATTATTAACCAAAAAGGGATCGAGTAAGGGAAAATCCCGCATCATACCACCTGCTTTTCCAAATTGTGTGGTCTTGTTACTCACATAGGCATAATAGGTAGCATCTAATTCTCCTTCCCCTACCACTTTTACCTTGATATTCCTCAGATCCTCAGCGAGGAGTTTCGAAAATCCCTTCAGGGTATTTTTGGTGCGTTTTTCAAAATCTGTGTCAAAGAATGGGATCTTAATTTTGTTAATAACAGAATGAGCACTATCCTTTGTGAAGATCTTAATTTTTGAAATAGAATCATTTACTTCGCTAATTTCCCAATCGTAAATATGAGTGGAATCTTTAAAATGTAACCTTTGAGATAAATGTTCCAGATCTACATCTGATGTTAATTCTGAGTTTTCCAGGCTGGTATTCCACAACTTGATGGTTTGATTGATGGTGCCGGTATTTGCCTTTACCTGCATAGTGACCAAATAG
>JABDQS010000334.1 GCA_013042125.1 Eudoraea sp. | reverse complement strand
ATTTAGGACGGGCCAATAATGTCTACGAGGCACCCAGAGAGCTCATTACGAAGCTCGATGCCGAATTGGTTGAGATGAAAAATTGCAGGTCCAGGGGGCTTTGTTGTGGCGCCGGGGGTGCCCAAATGTTTAAGGATGCTGAAAAAGGAGATAAGGAGGTAAATATTGAGCGGACAGAACAGGCTATGGAAACAGAGCCGGAGATCATTGCCGCTGCCTGCCCGTTCTGTAATACGATGATGACAGACGGAGTGAAAAACAAAGAGAAAGAAGCTTCGGTGGCGGTCATGGATATCGCCGAGCTCCTGGCAAATGCACAAGATCTTTGATCTTTATTTATTTTGGAATGATTTTAGTGAAGAAAGAAGATGGGAGGATGTTTAAAATTAATCTAGGAAAAAGAAATGATAGCAGAGTTTAGTGAATTACCCGAATCGGCCAGAATTTGGATCTACCAATCCAGCAGAAATTTTGCCGAGCAGGAATTAAAAGAGATCAACGACTTACTAACCCGGTTTTTAACCCAGTGGACCGCCCATGGTTCGGCTCTTCAAGCGGCCTATGAGATACGTTACAATCGTTTTATTATTATTGGCTTAGATCAGTCCAATGCCTCGGCCTCCGGCTGTTCAATAGATGCCTCAGTTCACTTTATTCAGAGTCTGGAAAAAAGGTATGGAGTAGAACTTATGGACAGGATGAATGTTTCCTTTAAACAGGGTGATTATATCACGTATAAATCCATGGCTGATTTTAAGAAAATGGCCAAGGCGAAATCCATTTCTAAGAATACTATCGTTTTCAACAATCTTGTGGCAAATAAGCAGGAATATTTGGAACATTGGGAGGTACCTGCCTCTGAGAGTTGGCATGGAAGGTTTATGTAGTCTAGTTGCCACGAAAACAGCATGTTAACTACCTTTGTGCGCAATATTTCCTTTTTTATGCAGTTAGAATCAATGATCAAAATGCCTATGCTGAAGAAAGTTACTTTCCTTTTTTTACTTATTTCCTTTTCATTGAGTTCCATTGCTCAGGTAGATCCCTTACAAACCGCGGATAGTTTGGAGCAACAGCAATGGGTGAATACTACCTACCAAAAAATGAGTTTGGAGGAAAAGATAGGGCAGTTATTTATGGTCCTTGTAGCTTCAGATCAAAATAAATCGGCCACAGATAAGATCAAAACATTGATCCGGGAGGAACATCTGGGTGGAATTATATTTTCTACCGGAGGCCCCTTACGGCAGGCTAAACTTACCAATGAATATCAGGAATTGTCAAAGATCCCACTGTTGATAGGGATGGATGCGGAATGGGGACTGGCAATGCGGTTAGATTCCACATTTGCGTATCCCTGGAATATGACCCTGGGGGCCATTCAGGATAGTACTATTGTTGAAAGAGTGGGCTATCAGATAGGGTCTCATGCCAGGAGATTAGGCGTTCATATTAATTTTGCTCCGGATGTTGATATAAATATCAACCCAAGAAACCCTATAATTGGCAACAGGTCGTTTGGAGAGGACAGGGTGAATGTAGCAGCGAAAGGAGCTGCTTTTGTTCGGGGAATGAATAAAGCGGGAATACTTAGTAGTAGTAAGCATTTTCCGGGTCATGGGGATACCGCGGTAGATTCGCATAAGGCGCTGCCAATGATCCCTTTCGAGAGAGACAGATTGGATAGTATAGAACTATATCCTTACAAACGACTTATAAAGGAAGGAGTTTCCAGCGTTATGGTGGCCCATTTAAATGTACCGGCCATGGAATCGGATTCAACAAGGCCCTCCTCACTTTCAAAAAATATTATTACCGGGGTATTGAAAAGGGAAATGGGTTTTAAAGGCCTGGTCTTTACCGATGCCTTGAATATGAATGGAGTAGCCAATTTTGCCGGGAATGGCGGAAGTGAATTGCAAGCATTCCTTGCAGGAAATGATATACTCTTGATGCCAAAAGATCTGCAAGCCGCAAGATCGGCTGTTCGAACCGCTTTTGATAAAGGGATCATCTCTGATACACGTTTGGCGACATCGGTGAAAAAGATACTCATGGCCAAGTATAAGGCAGGACTACATAAATATGAGCCTATTGAGGAGGATAACCTATACAATGATCTGAATACGATAGAAGATGATCTTTTATACGAAGAGGCCATGGAAAATGCCATTACGGTAGTGAGGAATGAGGTAGATCTGTTGCCCATCAAAAACCTGGAGAACAAGAAAATTGCCTATGTGGCAATGGGCGATGTTTCCGGGGAGCCATTTTACAGAGCATTGCAGAAATATACAGAAGTAGTTCAGGTAGATGGCAAGGATATAGGAACACTAAAAAAGAACCTATCAGATTTCAATGTGGTTATCGTTGGCTTTCATAAGAGTAATGAAAGTCCATGGAAGGGTTATAAGTTTTCGGAAAAAGAATTGTATTGGTTGAAGGAATTGGCCAGAGAACGAACTTCTAATTTGATCCTGGCGGTCTTTGCAAAGCCGTATGCGCTGCTAGACCTTGTTGATTACGAGAATTTAGATGGCTTGGTGGTTGGGTACCAGAATAGTGAGGTAGCCCAGGAGAAAACGGCAGAATTGATCTTTGGGGCTATCCCTGCAAAAGGCAAATTACCGGTGTCGCTTCGGAATCAATTTCCCGCTGGTACTGGGATTTTGAGTAAATCACTTGGAAGATTAGGATATAGCCTTCCCGGAAGAGTAGGTATAGATTCTTATAAGCTGGCCCGGGTAGATACTTTAGTTAAAAACGGACTGGATTCTTTGATGTTTCCGGGGGCTCAGGTGTTGATTGCCAGAAAAGGAAAGGTCATTTACAATAAGAATTTTGGAAAGCCAACCTATACCTCAAATGATTCCATTTCATTTGATCACTTATATGATCTTGCCTCCCTGACCAAGATCCTTGCAACCTTGCCAATGATCATGACCATGGAAGAGGAGGGGAAGATATCATTAAATGATACTTTCGGGGAATTGATCCCCGCTTATGATACCACAGACCTTAAAGATGTGACCGTCCTAAAGGCACTGAGCCATTACGGTCGTTTACCTTCCTGGATCGCATTTTACTTAGCAACTCTCGACAAAAATAGAAGACCCTCCAGAGAATTCTATCGCTCCAGGCCAGATAATGGTTTTAGCATCAGGGTTACCAATAATCTGTATCTAACAGATGCCTATCAGGATTCTATCTATAATCGCATAGGGCGTCAGTCGTTAAAATCGAATCGCTACCGTTATAGTGATGTGACCTATTATGTAATGAAGAAATACATTGAAGAGACCTATGATCTACCGCTGGATGTTCTCGCGACCTCCAGGTATTATGGATCATTGGGAGTTAATTACACCCGTTTTAAACCTTTGGAACACTTTGAGAAAGAGAAAATTGTTCCTTCGGAAATAGATAATTATTACCGGTATCAAACGGTACAGGGATATGTTCATGATATGGGAGCGGCCATGCAGGGTGGAGTAGGAGGACATGCGGGCTTGTTTAGCAACGCCAATGACGTAGCCAAGATCATGCAGATGTATTTACAGGGTGGATATTACGGAGGGGATCGTTTTTTACAGGCCAGGACCATAGAAAAGTTCAATAAATGCTACTTCTGCAATAATGATGTAAGAAGGGGCGTGGGGTTCGACAAACCTCAGTTGGAAGAACACGGCCCTACCTGTGGATGCGTTTCGAGAAAAAGTTTTGGTCACAGTGGTTTTACGGGAACCTACACCTGGGCTGATCCGGAGGAGGAACTGGTTTATGTATTTTTATCAAATCGGACCTATCCTACGGCTTCAAACAATCTTCTGATCAAATCTGAATTGCGTACAAGGATTCAGCAAGCGATTTATGATTCCATTATTAATTAGAAAAAGAATTAAACCGTAATTTTACGCCTATGAAGATAGCTATCGTATGTTATCCTACTTATGGTGGGAGCGGGGTTGTAGCCACAGAACTGGGAATTGCGCTTGCAAACCGTGGACATGAGGTGCATTTTGTCACGTACAGACAACCTGTAAGGCTAGAATTATTGGGGAACAACATTCATTTCCATGAGGTGCATGTCCCTGAGTATCCCTTATTTCACTACCAACCCTATGAACTTGCATTGAGTAGCAAGTTGGTAGATACCATTAAACTTCACGGGATCGAGTTATTGCATGTACATTATGCTATTCCTCACGCATATGCCGGCTATATGGCAAAGAAGATATTGGAAGAGGATGGGATCTTTATTCCGATGATCACTACTTTGCATGGTACAGACATTACACTTGTGGGGAATCATCCCTTTTATAAGCCCGCAGTTACCTTCAGTATCAACAAATCGGAGGTGGTAACCAGTGTTTCGGCGGATCTCAGGCAGAAGACACTCGACTTTTTTGAAATTGATAAGGAGATCGAAGTGATCCCAAACTTCATTGATAAACGAAAATACAGCTTAGAATTTACGGATTGCCAACGTTCTTTGATGGCCGGGGATGATGAAAAGATCGTTACCCATATCAGTAATTTCAGGAAGGTGAAACATATTCCGGATGTGATTAAGGTTTTTTTCGGGATTCAGAAGGAAATGCCGGCGAAACTGATGATGGTAGGGGAGGGCCCCGAAAAGGAAAAAGCTGAACTATTGTGTGAAGAACTGGGGATCACGGACAAGGTGATGTTCCTTGGCCAGAGTACTGAAATAGACCGTATCCTGTGCTTTTCAGATCTCTTCTTATTGCCTTCAAAATCGGAGAGTTTTGGTTTAGCGGCTTTGGAAGCCATGATCAATAAAGTGCCTGTGATCTCGAGTAATACAGGTGGTATTCCAGAGGTGAATATACAGGGGGTAACCGGATTTTTAAGTGATGTGGGTGATGTGGATGATATGATCAAAAATTCTTTACACATTTTAAAGGACCCAAAGATCCTGGAAACCTTTAAAATGAATGCCTACAAAGAGGCGCTGAAATTCGATCTTCAGAATATCATGCCCTTATATGAAAGCCTGTACGAGCATGCGTTCAGGGATCATTACAAAAGCGTTGTGCAGTGATCTTTAAATGATAATACATTTTATAAAAAGTGTACATTAGTTCATTCACAGTAAGCACAGTAGCCACTGATTGTCAACACTATACAAGCACTTCATCGTTTTTTCAATACCTCTTACCGACAGCAATTTAAGTCGCTGATTTTTGCCTTGCACAGGCTCTAATTTCTAATGCTTCTTACCGATTATTCCGGTAGATACATGACAATTTTTCATTTTCGTTTTACCCGGTTGTAATTTTACACTATCGAGAACCCAAATTCTTACGATTATGAAACTTACAAAGCTAACTTTTGTTGCTATATTTCTATTTGGCTCCATTAATCTTTTTGCTCAGGATACCATTGTACTTAGTTCCAAAGACAGTTTGGTTCAAAGCTCCTGGATGGTAGGTCTTGGCTGGAACTTTATTGATGATTCCGGTGACGCATTCAACGACGTTACAACCATCAGGGATCAGTGGAACGGGGTGGCCTTTCCTTCAAGGATCAATATTGGAAGATATTTTAAGAGCGGCTTAGGTCTGGAAGCTATCGCATCTTACAACCGTTATAAAGAAGGTAATATCATTGATGGTGTCGTACTTCCTGAAGCCAAGGATTACTTTTCTATTGATTCAAGGCTGAGTTATGA
>JABDQS010000333.1 GCA_013042125.1 Eudoraea sp. | reverse complement strand
TGGGCAAAATCATCTACGGCATTCAACATCTTCATGGTGTATTTCTTACCTTTTGGTAATACTTCTTCACCCAGATCATTAGCTACACCCTGTGAGGTTTTACCATTGATCATTTTGAACAATTTCTCGACCAATACGTCTTTCAGTTCCTGAAATTTGATCTCGTATTCGAGTTCAAGAGCTGTAATGGCCTCTTTATCTTCAGAACGTTTGCGTTTGTCCTTAATGGATCTTGAGAACAGCTTCTTATCTATCACAACTCCTCTTAAGGAAGGAGAAGCTTTTAGAGAAGCGTCTTTCACGTCCCCTGCTTTGTCACCAAATATGGCACGAAGTAATTTTTCTTCAGGCGTTGGATCCGATTCTCCTTTTGGAGTGATCTTTCCGATCAGAATATCGCCCGGTTTTACTTCAGCACCTATACGGATCATTCCGTATTCATCCAGATCCTTGGTAGCTTCCTCAGATACATTCGGAATATCATTAGTCAATTCTTCAGCACCCAATTTGGTGTCCCGAACTTCCAGAGAGTACTCATCAATATGTATGGACGTAAAGATATCTTCACGAACTACTTTTTCTGAGATCACAATAGCATCCTCAAAGTTGTAACCTTTCCATGGCATAAAAGCCACTTTAAGGTTCCTACCTAAAGCAAGTTCTCCACTTTCAGTGGCATACCCTTCACAAAGGACCTGTCCTTTTTTAACCTTGTCACCTTTCTTTACGATTGGCTTGAGGTTAATGCTGGTCCCTTGGTTGGTTTTTCTGAATTTCACCAACTCGTAGGACTTGGAATCTTCATCAAAACTCACCATGCGAGCTTCTTCGGATCTGCTGTACTTAATTGTGATTTTATGTGAATCTACATACTCTATTACTCCGTCTCCTTCTGCATTTATCAATACCCTGGAGTCTGATGCTACTTGTCTTTCCAGGCCTGTCCCTACAATCGGAGATTGTGGTTTTAATAATGGTACTGCCTGCCGCATCATGTTAGATCCCATCAAGGCCCTGTTTGCATCATCGTGTTCCAGGAATGGAATCAATGAGGCCGAAATAGAAGCTATTTGGTTGGGAGCCACATCTGTGTAATTTACCTCAGAAGGATCCACAACAGGGAAATCGCCTTCTTCTCGGGCAATAACCTTTTCGCTTTCAATGGTTCCATCCTTCTTTAAAGGAATATTCGCCTGAGAGATCTTCATTCCTTCTTCTTCCTCAGCGCTTAGATATACATATTCCTTAGTATCTACTTTTCCTTTGGCTACTTTACGGTAGGGTGTTTCCAGGAAGCCCATGGAATTTACCTTGGCAAAAACTGACAAGGAGGAAATAAGCCCAATATTAGGCCCTTCCGGGGTTTCAATAGGACACAAACGTCCGTAATGTGTATAGTGTACATCTCGTACTTCGAATCCTGCACGTTCTCTTGAGAGTCCGCCTGGTCCTAAGGCCGAAAGTCTTCTTTTATGTGTGATCTCCGCTAATGGGTTGGTCTGATCCATGAACTGAGACAACTGGTTCGTCCCAAAAAATGAATTGATCACAGAAGACAGTGTCTTTGCGTTGATTAGGTCAATAGGTGTAAACACCTCATTATCCCTTACATTCATTCGTTCACGGATGGTCCTGGCCATACGTGCCAATCCAACACCAAACTGTGCAGACAATTGTTCTCCTACCGTTCTAACCCTACGATTTGAAAGGTGGTCAATATCATCGATTTCTGCTTTTGAATTGATAAGCTCTATCAAATACTTGATGATGGTGATGATATCTTCCTTGGTAAGGACCTGCTTGTCCATACCTATATCGAGACCTAATTTTTTGTTCATTCTGTAACGACCAACTTCTCCTAAGTTGTAACGTTGGTCAGAAAAGAACAATTTATCTATAATACCTCTTGCGGTTTCCTCATCTGGTGGCTCGGCATTTCGCAATTGACGGTAAATATGTTCCACAGCCTCTTTCTCAGAGTTTGTGGGGTCTTTTTGCAAGGTATTATGAATAATAGCGTAATCACTTTGAGCATTATTCTCCTTGTGCAATAGAATGGTCTTCACATCAGCTTCCATTATCTGCTGAATATGATCTTTTTCCAAGACAGTATCCCTATCCAGAACGATCTCGTTTCTTTCAATAGAAACCACTTCGCCGGTATCTTCATCCACAAAGTCCTCGTGCCAGGTGTTCAGAACTCTCGCTGCCAGCTTGCGGCCCATAACTTTGGTTAAACCAGATTTAGAAACTTTGATCTCCTCAGACAGATCGAAGATCTCCAGGATATCCTTATCTCTTTCAAAACCAATGGCCCTGAACAAGGTTGTTACCGGTAATTTTTTCTTCCTATCGATATACGCGTACATTACACTGTTGATGTCTGTAGCGAATTCGATCCAGGATCCTTTAAATGGAATTACCCTGGCCGAGTACAATTTAGTTCCATTAGCATGGAAGGACTGGCCAAAGAATACTCCGGGGGATCTGTGTAGTTGAGAAACAACAACTCTTTCCGCCCCATTGATAACAAACGTACCACTGGGTGTCATGTAGGGAATAGTTCCCAGGTACACATCCTGAACGATTGTCTCAAAATCCTCGTGTTCCGGATCTGTACAATACAATTTTAAGCGCGCCTTAAGAGGTACACTGTAGGTAAGACCCCGCTCTATACATTCCTGTATGGAATAGCGTGGTGGATCTATAAAGTAATCAAGGAATTCCAATACAAATTGGTTCCTGGTGTCTGTAATGGGAAAGTTTTCCATGAAGGTATTGTACAATCCTTCATTGCCCCTTTCGTCAGATTTTGTCTCAATTTGAAAAAAATCTTGAAATGATTTAATCTGAATGTCCAAGAAATCCGGGTAGTCCGGTATGTTCTTAGCGGATGCGAAACTTATTCTTTCAGTCTGTTTTGTGAACATCTATGGACAAAATTTTGAACGTGAATACTAAAATGGGTGGTATATAACTTTATATACTATCTATAAAAGGGTTTAGGTCTAGCCACCAAAAAGGCGGAAAGACCTAAACCAAAACCGTATGGTTATCGCAATTATTTAAGCTCAACTTCTGCTCCTGCTTCTTCCAATGATTTTTTAATGCCTTCGGCTTCGTCCTTAGACACAGCTTCTTTAACAGCTTTTGGTGCGCTATCAACAATGTCCTTAGCATCTTTCAATCCAAGTCCTGTTAATTCTTTCACCAATTTAACTACAGCCAGTTTAGATCCACCAGCAGCAGTTATAATAACATCAAATTCTGTTTTTTCTTCAGCTGCTTCAGCTTCACCTCCAGCGGCTCCACCTCCAGCGGCAACAGCAACAGCTGCAGCAGCAGGCTCGATGCCGTATTCATCTTTTAAAATATCAGCTAATTCATTTACTTCTTTTACAGTAAGATTAACCAATTGTTCTGCGAAATCTTTTAAATCTGCCATTTTTCTATCGTTTAATAAAATTTTTAATTATGCTTGTTTTTAGTGCGTACGTATTATTTTTCTGATAATGTCTTAAGAATACCAGCCAGTTTGCCTCCACCAGATTTCAATCCAGAGATAACATTCTTAGCAGGTGACTGAAGTAATCCAATGATTTCTCCGATCATTTCTTCTTTAGACTTAATGCTTACCAGGGTATCTAACTTATCATCTCCAACATAGATGGCTTCTTCTATAAAAGCCCCTTTTAATAAAGGTTTGTCGGCTTTCTTGCGAAAGGTCTTGATAAGTTTTGCCGGAGCATTTCCGGTTTCAGAGAACATTAGGGAAGTGTTGCCAATCAACACATCTGGAAGTTCTCCGAATTCTTTGTCAGAAGCCTCCATAGCTTTAGACAATAAAGTGTTCTTTACCACAGACAATTTGATGTTTGCTTTAAAACAAGCCCTTCTCAGGTCTGAGGTAGTAGATGCATCCAAGCCCGAAATATCGGCCAAATAAATGGTCGTACTTTCGGCGAGCTGTGCAGTTAGATCTTGTATAACGGTCGCTTTTTCTTCTCTTGTCATTACTTTACATTTTCAGAATTAAACTGTCTTTGGATCTAATTGAACACTGGGACTCATGGTGCTAGACATGAAAATACTTTTCATGTATATTCCTTTTGAGGCCGTTGGCTTTAATTTGTTCAGGGTATCTAAAAGTTCTTTGGCATTCCCTGCAATCTTATCAGCAGAAAAAGAAGCTTTTCCAATTGCCGCATGCACAATACCTGTTTTATCTACCTTGAAATCTATTTTACCAGCTTTTACTTCTGAAACTGCTTTCGCAATATCCATCGTTACTGTTCCTGTCTTTGGATTGGGCATTAACCCCCGTGGACCTAAGATCCTACCTAAAGGACCCAATTTCCCCATAACGCTCGGCATGGTGATGATAACATCAACATCTGTCCAACCGCCTTTTATTTTCTCCAAATACTCGTCCAAACCAGCATAATCTGCACCAGCTTCTGTTGCTTCTGCTTCTTTGTCCGGAGTCACCAAGGCTAAAACCTTTACATCTTTTCCGGTACCATGAGGAAGTGTAACTACCCCACGAACCATTTGATTTGCTTTCCGCGGGTCTACCCCTAAACGAACTGCAAGATCTACAGATGCATCAAATTTTGTACTGGTGATATCCTTTATCAACGCTGAAGCTTCTTCGATAGAGTACAGTTTATCTTTCTCTATTTTAGCTCTGGCTTCTTTTTGGTTCTTTGTTGCTTTTGCCATATTAAAATGCTTTATAAGATTTTAAAAAGGTCTTTTACCTGCAACTTTGAGACCCATAGATCTCGCAGTTCCTGCTACCATGCTCATTGCAGATTCTACGGTAAATGCATTTAGATCTACCATTTTGTCTTCCGCAATTGTTTTTACTTGGTCCCAGGTAACGTTCCCTGATTTAACTCTGTTAGGTTCGCCAGATCCTTTTTTAATCTTAGCTGCTTCCATAAGTTGTACTGCCGCTGGTGGTGTTTTTACGACAAAGTCGAACGACTTGTCCTTATACACGGTGATAACTACGGGCAGGATCTTCCCCTGCTTGTCCTGTGTCCTAGCATTGAATTGCTTACAGAACTCCATAATGTTAACGCCGGCAGCACCTAAAGCGGGTCCAACCGGTGGCGATGGATTCGCAACACCTCCCCTAACTTGTAGTTTAACTACTTTACCTACTTCTTTTGCCATTGTTTAAAATTAAATTTCAAACCGTGTTTAAATTTGGAAGCAACACAGCCTTTTATATATGTAACACTTATATTAAACTTTTTCTACCTGCATATAACTCAGTTCCAGAGGGGTTTTTCTTCCGAAAATCTTCACCATCACCTCCAGTTTTCTCTTTTCCTCGTTGATCCTTTCTACAGTACCATTGAAACCGTTGAATGGTCCGTCTATTACTTTTACTGTTTCACCAAGAACAAATGGGATGGCGATGTTATCCGTATTAACTGCCAACTCATCCACTTTTCCTAGCATTCTGTTCACCTCTGATTTTCTCAGTGGTACGGGATCACCTCCTTTGGTTTCTCCTAGGAATCCAATGACATTCGTAATAGACCGAATTGTATGTACCATTTCCCCGCCCAAATTGGCTTTGATCATGATATAACCGGGGAAATAGACCCTTTCTTTATTTATTTTTTTTCCGTTCCTTATTTGTACTACCTTTTCTGTAGGTACCAGGACCTCTTCAAGATAATCACCATATCCATTTCTTTCTACCTCAGATTCTATATAGCCCTTGATCTTATTTTCCTGACCACTGACCGCTCTGACCACATACCATTTTTTCTCCAATACTTCAGACATAGAACGGGCTTAATTTAAGGTGTTAAAATACAATTGAATCAGTTTGCTAAACACGGTATCCACACCCCATGTTGCCAAAGCAAAAAGGATGGAGAACACAGCAACTATTACCATTAAATTAGAAGACTCCGCCCTTGAAGGCAAAGTAACATTGTGTCTGAGTTCTTCTATGGATTCTTTTATATAGGTAAACATGCCGTTTTCTTATTTGATGGTCGAGGAACTAATTATCTGCCTCAACTCACCGTTATGTTTTATTTGTGCACGGGAGGAGAGGCTCGAACTCCCGACACCTGGTTTTGGAGACCAGTGCTCTACCAACTGAGCTACACCCGTATTTAGTTACATTGAAAGGTATCCCGCCTAAGCGGGACACCCTTATGTAACTTACTTTATAGTGATTAATCTAATATCTTGGTAACCTGACCTGCTCCTACAGTTCTACCACCTTCACGGATAGCAAAACGAAGACCTAAGCTCAAGGCTATAGGCTGAAGCAAATCTACAGTAATGGTAAGGTTATCACCAGGCATTACCATTTCAACACCAGAAGGGAGATTAATTGTTCCTGTTACGTCTGTTGTTCTTACGTAGAACTGAGGACGATAGTTATTGTGGAATGGCGTATGTCTACCACCTTCTTCTTTCTTAAGGATATAGACCTCAGCTTCAAACTTGGCGTGAGGTGTTACAGAACCTGGTTTACAAATAACCATTCCTCTTTTAATATCCGTCTTTTCAATACCTCTTAAAAGGATACCTACATTATCTCCTGCTTCACCACGGTCCAATATTTTTCGGAACATCTCAACTCCAGTAACGGTAGAACCTAATTTTTCAGCTCCCATCCCAATGATATCTACAGCATCTCCAGTATTTGCAACACCAGTTTCGATACGCCCTGTAGCTACAGTTCCACGACCAGTAATTGTAAATACATCTTCTACCGGCATCAAGAAATCCTTATCAACATCACGCTTAGGCAACTCGATCCAGGTATCCACTGCTTCCATCAATTCCATAACAGTATCCACCCATTTTTGCTCACCGTTAAGTGCTCCTAAGGCAGATCCGGAAATTACAGGACCATTATCACCATCATACTCGTAGAAAGAAAGTAATTCTCTTACTTCCATCTCAACTAGTTCTAAAAGCTCTTCATCATCCACCATGTCTACTTTATTCAAGAAAACAACAATACGTGGAATTCCAACCTGACGTCCTAAGAGGATGTGCTCACGAGTTTGTGGCATTGGTCCGTCTGTTGCCGCAACAACTAAGATTGCACCGTCCATCTGGGCAGCACCCGTAACCATGTTCTTAACGTAATCCGCGTGACCCGGACAATCTACGTGTGCATAGTGACGATTTGCTGTTTGGTACTCAACGTGAGACGTGTTGATCGTAATACCCCTTTCTTTTTCCTCTGGAGCATTGTCAATTGAATCGAAGCTTCTTATTTCAGATAAGCCTGCGTTAGCTAAAACAGTTGTAATAGCTGCTGTCAATGTAGTTTTACCGTGATCTACGTGTCCAATAGTACCTATATTTAAGTGCGGTTTGGAACGATCAAAAGTTTCCTTTGCCATTTTAATGAATTTTTAATCTTAGTTTATATTAGTGTACAAATGTTTCTATCTTTTGAGCCAACGAAGGGTTCCGATAACTATCGGGAGAACCCGTGACCTCTTCCTGGTTTTAGGTTCAAAGCCCATTGAATGACTTCAATCTTTCGAGCCAACGACGGGAATTGAACCCGTGACCTCTTCCTTACCAAGGAAACGCTCTACCCCTGAGCTACGTCGGCAATTTTGGGTTTTGTTCTTGTTCAGGGATCTTGGACCTTACCCTTACAACCCTACCCCAAACGGCAAACGTTTACTCAAAGTTTTTAGCGGGTAATCACGCCAACGGCGTGACGACATTCCGCCCTTCTGAGCGGGAGACCGGGTTCGAACCGGCGACATTCAGCTTGGAAGGCTGACGCTCTACCAACTGAGCTACTCCCGCAATTTTTGATATTCTCAATATTTCAGGGACATGTCCCGAACGTATTTGTTGCTTCTAAAGCGCTGTCGAATTCCTTCCGCACTGCTCTCAGCAACTACTTGTGGGGAGAGCAGGATTCGAACCTGCGAAGACATAGTCAGCAGATTTACAGTCTGCCCTCGTTGGCCGCTTGAGTATCTCCCCCTCCATGCTTTTTAGTGAACTTTGGAGCCGATAGAGGGACTCGAACCCACGACCTGCTGATTACAAATCAGCTGCTCTAGCCAGCTGAGCTACATCGGCTTAACCGCCTTTTTAAAGCATAAAAAAGTCCGCTATTTCTAACGGACTGCAAATGTAGATAATTTTTATTTTAAACAAAACTATTTCACAAAAATTTTAAAGATGGTGAAACCCTTGGTTTTTGTTTCTTTCGTACCAATTTTCGCTCAAGAGAATTACAGGCAGAATCGATTGCTTCCTCAAAGGATTTACATTGTTTTTTTACTATAAAAGTGTCTTTGGGAACATGTACTTTGATCTCGGCTATTTTGTTTTCTTTTACACTGGTGTTTTCAACTTTTAAATACACTTCCGAATTGATGATCTTGTCATAATATAGACCCAGTTTCTCTATGCGCTTCTGAAGGAACTCCTTCAGCTTTACATCAGCGTTAAAATTTACAGATTGCGTATATACCTTCATAGACATACATTTATTAGGTTACACTTAATTACTTATCAATAAATCTTTACTTTCTGTTCCTTGGGTGTGCTTTAGAATGCACTTTCTTAAGCTCGGCAATGCTATTGTGGGTATACACCTGGGTAGATGCCAAACTTGAATGCCCCAATAATTCCTTCACCGAATTCAGATCTGCCCCCTGATTAAGCATATGCGTGGCAAAGGTGTGTCTCAGGATATGTGGACTCTTTTTTACTTTGGAAGAGACCTTACTAAAATATCCATTAATAATCCTATAAACAAGAGTTTCATATATTTTATTGCCCTTGGAAGTCAGAAATACAGCATCAGAAAACCCGGCATTCTCCACCTCTTTGCGCAGGTTAAAATATTCATTAAAAAGCCTGATTGTACTTTCCAATAAGGGTACGATGCGTTCTTTATTTCGCTTTCCCAAAACTTTTAAAGTGCGATTGGAAAGATCAACATCCTTTAGACCAAGGTTAATTAGTTCTGATCTCCGGATCCCGGTGGCGTAAAACAGCTCAATGATCAAACGATCCCTAACCCCTTCAAAACTATTTTCAAAAGGAAGCTCATTAAGCAACTTTGCCATTTCCGCTTCTGAAAAGGGGATCTCTATTTTTTTGGCTGTTTTTAAAGCCTTGTGCTTGGCCAGTGGATTACCCTTTAAATTTCCTGTTTTCATCAGGAATTTGTAATAGGATTTCAATGAGGTCACCTTTCTGTTCACACTTCTGTTGCTGATATTAAGATCTACCAGGTTTACGATCCAATTTCTGATGATAGGATAGGAAACCCCGTCTATGTCTTTCAATTGATACTCATTTTCGCAGAAAGCGCTAAAGTCATTGAGATCTTTTTGATAGGCCTTTACTGTATGAGCAGAGT
The DNA here is from genome assembly GCA_013042125.1 of Eudoraea sp. Lineage (GTDB taxonomy): Bacteria > Bacteroidota > Bacteroidia > Flavobacteriales > Flavobacteriaceae > Muriicola. The sequence goes on along the minus strand of JABDQS010000333.1, from coordinate 1,366 downwards.
ATTTCTTTTCGTGAGAGAGATACGAGATAAAAGCTTCAATGGCCATACTACAAAGGTACAAAAGCAACGATGAGTTCTAGGCAAAAAAAAATCTTGCCGAAGCAAGATTTTTCTATTGAGTGATTTTTGAGTACTATATTTCTTCCTGATCGCGAAGGCCCTGAATATATTGGGCTTTCTGGATCTGTTGTCTTCGCTCTATTGAAGGTTTTGTGAACTGCTGACGTTTTCTCAGCTGCCTCATGGTACCTGTCCTGTCGAACTTTCGTTTAAAGCGTTTTAACGCTCTATCAATGTTTTCTCCTTCTTTTACTGGTATTATTAACATTGGCTACAACCTCCTTTCTTTAGTGATTAGGGATTGCAAATATAAAAGGAATTAATGAATAGAGACAAACTTATTTTAAAATATTCTTAGCGATCACCACTTTTTGTATCTCCGTGGTCCCTTCTCCGATAGTGCAAAGCTTGGAATCTCTGTAGAATTTTTCTACCGGGTAGATCTTGGTATAACCATATCCACCATGAATTTGAACGGCTTCATTGGCAACTTTTACGCATACTTCTGAGGCATACATTTTAGACATGGCACTCCACTTGGTCATGGGCCTTCCTTCATTTTTCAAGAAAGCAGCCTTGTGTAATAACAATTCCGAGGCTTCTATTTCAGTAGCCATGTCGGCTAGTTTAAAAGAAATTCCCTGAAATGAGCTAATAGGTCTTCCAAATTGTTCACGCTCCTTGGAATACTTTAAAGCGGCCTCGTAAGCTCCTTTTGATATACCAAGCGATAATGCACCGATAGATATACGTCCTCCGTCTAAAATTTTCATCGACTGGATAAATCCATCGCCAACTTCACCTAGTCTCTGCTCGTCCGGAATTTTACAATTGTCGAACACCAATTCTGCCGTCTCACTGGCGCGCATCCCCAATTTATCTTCTTTCTTCCCGCTGGTAAACCCTTTTGTTCCTTTTTCAATTACAAAGGCTGTCATTCCATGACTATCGCCTTTTTCACCTGTACGGGCAATCACCACTGCGATGTCTCCACTTATGCCGTGGGTAATAAAGTTTTTAGTTCCGTTAAGGATCCAATTATCACCTTCACGCACTGCCGTAGTGCTCATGCCTCCCGCATCCGAGCCGGTACCATGCTCTGTGAGTCCCCAGGCTCCGATCCATTCACCGCTCGCCAATTTTGGGATCCACCTGTCTTTTTGATCTACATTTCCGAATGACAAAATATGATTGGTGCAAAGCGAATTATGAGCCGCAATAGATAGACCAATTGAAGGATCTACTTTAGAGATTTCTTCAATGATAGCGATGTATTCGTGATAGCCCAGCCCTGAACCTCCTAAAG
>JABDQS010000332.1 GCA_013042125.1 Eudoraea sp. | reverse complement strand
CTATATGACAGCTACCATCAGGGAAGTGAAGGAAGAAGAGGTAGATCAGAAGGGAGAGGGATTTCTTGCGATTATAGATTCTATAAAAGAAATAGCGCTACAGATCATTCGTGATAATCCCAATATTCCAAGTGAAGCTTCTTTTGCTATCAAGAACATCCAGAGCAATTCCTTCCTGATAAATTTTGTCTCCTCCAACCTCAATTTAAATGTAAAGGAGAAACAAACACTGCTCGAGATCAGTAATCTTAAAGATCGCGCACTGGCGACCTTGAAGCATATGAACGTGGAACTTCAGAAACTGGCCCTTCAAAAGGATATTCAGTCCAAAGTAAGATCGGATCTGGATCAGCAGCAAAGAGAGTACTTTTTGCACCAGCAAATGAAGACCATTCAGGAAGAACTTGGGGGCGTGTCTTATGATGAGGAAATAGAGGAGATGCAGATACTTGCCAAGAAGAAGAAGTGGAATGACAAGGTACGGCTGCATTTTGAGAAAGAGTTGGCCAAAATGAAGCGTATGAATCCGCAGGTAGCGGAGTACAGCATTCAGCGAAACTATCTTGATCTGTTCCTGGAGTTACCATGGGAAGAGTTTTCCAAGGATAAATTTGATCTGAAAAGAGCTCAAAAAATCCTGGATAGAGATCATTATGGCCTGGAAGACGTGAAACGCAGAATCATAGAATACCTGGCAGTCCTAAAATTAAGGAACGATATGAAATCGCCTATCCTTTGCCTTTACGGACCCCCGGGCGTTGGTAAGACCTCATTGGGAAAATCCGTTGCAGAAGCCTTAGGGAGGAAATATGTAAGGATGTCCCTAGGTGGACTTAGAGATGAAGCGGAGATACGTGGTCACAGGAAAACGTACATCGGGGCAATGCCCGGAAGGATCATTCAAAGTATCAGAAAAGCAGGTACATCTAACCCGGTTTTTATCTTGGATGAGATAGATAAACTGTCTAGCAGTTATCAGGGCGATCCCTCCTCTGCGATGCTTGAAGTACTGGATCCGGAACAAAACAATGAATTTCATGACAACTTTCTTGAAATGGGATATGATCTGTCTAAAGTGATGTTCATAGCCACCGCCAATAATCTCTCTTCAATACAACCTGCACTGCGCGATAGAATGGAGATCATTAATGTAACGGGCTATACCATAGAAGAGAAAGTGGAAATTGCCAAAAGACATCTGCTGCCGAAACAACTTAAAGAACACGGGTTAACCTCTAAAGATCTGAGAATAGGAAAAAGGCAGTTGGAAAAGATCGTTGAAGGCTATACCAGAGAATCAGGAGTGCGTGGTCTTGAGAAACAAATTGCGAAGATGGTAAGGTATGCTGCTAAATCTATTGCCATCGAGGAGGCTTATGAAAAAAAAGTAAGCAATCAGATCGTAGAAAAAGTCCTTGGACCACCACGTCTGGAGAGAGACAAATATGAGAATAATGAGGTTGCAGGAGTTGTGACCGGACTGGCCTGGACAAGTGTTGGAGGCGATATTCTATTTATTGAATCTATCTTATCTAAGGGGAAAGGCCAACTCAATATCACCGGTAACCTGGGTAAGGTGATGAAAGAATCGGCTACGATTGCCATGGAGTATATTAAGTCGAACGCAGACTCATTCGGTATTGATTCTCAGGTGTTTAACCGTTACAATGTCCATATTCACGTTCCTGAAGGGGCAACCCCTAAAGACGGACCAAGTGCAGGGATCACAATGCTCACCTCTCTGGTTTCGTTGTTTACACAGAAAAAGGTCAGAAAGAGTACGGCGATGACAGGAGAGATCACCTTAAGAGGAAAGGTGTTGCCGGTTGGAGGTATAAAGGAGAAGATACTGGCGGCCAAGAGAGCCCGTATCAAAGACATTATTCTCTGTGAGGATAACAGGAAGGATATTCTGGAGATCAAAGAGGAGTATTTAAAAGGACTAACTTTTCATTACGTAACAGATATGAGTGAGGTCATAGACCTGGCCATTACCGATCAAAAGGTAAAAAATGCTAAAAAACTATGATACATCTAAGCAGATATTTCATTAAATATTGAAAAGAGGTTAGTAGAACAAAGCAATACCACTATTCTCCGTAATTTTAGGGCATGAAAAAAATAACCATTGCTATAGACGGCCACTCTTCTACAGGCAAGAGCACCATGGCAAAGCAATTGGCAAAGGCACTTGGTTACATTTATGTGGATACAGGAGCCATGTACCGGGCTATAACGCTTTATGCCATTCAAAAGGGGTATATAGGGCAAGATATTGATAAGTTAGATCTTCTGATCTCTGACCTGCCATCGATACATCTGGAGTTTAGATACAATACATCATTGGGGTATTCAGAGATTTATCTGAATGAGGTGAATGTTGAAAATAAGATACGAACACTCCAAGTCTCCAGTTTTGTGAGCCAGGTATCGGTGATTAAGGAAGTACGGCATAAATTGGTAAAACTTCAGAAGGAAATGGGTGCAAAAAAGGGATTGGTAATGGACGGCCGGGATATCGGAACCGTTGTATTTCCTGATGCCCAATTAAAGATATTTATGACCGCGTCCATGGAGATCAGGGCCACAAGGCGCTACAAAGAATTGCTGGATAGAGGTGCGGATATAAGTTATGAAGAAGTGCTAGAAAATGTACAACAAAGAGATTATCTGGATTCTAACAGGGAAGTCTCACCTTTGAAAAAAGCAGATGACGCTGTTGTATTAGACAACAGTTATCTGAGTCCTGAGGAGCAATTTCAAAAGGCCTTGTCATTGGCACAGGATAGGATCAATACCCCATAAAAAAAGGCGCCTTTACAGCGCCTTTCAATTTGTATCCTTTTTATAAATTAGGAATCACCAATACCTGATCCGGATGGATCATATCAGGATTCTTAAGAATATTTGTATTGGCAGAGAAAATTTGCTTGTATTTCATGGGATCTCCATAATAATGCTTGGCAATTTTGCTGAGCGATTCTCCACTCTGTACCGTATGTCTGTGATATACACTATTATCTGCTACTGTAATGTTGGCTTTGATATCCGTAGGTTGTTGCCCACCAATTTCTTTTATTTTATCCCATAAAAGGTTTTTCTCATAAGCGGTTTTGGCCTCTCCTTTAATTTTTAACACGCCATTTTCCTCACTGACCTTACCGTCTTTTATTCCTAATTTCTCTCCCAGAGATAATACACCCTTGTATTTGTCTTTAGCACTCATATTTATTTATTAAATGGTTTATAATAAGGCTGCAAAGATACAAAATATGCCATTATTTATTGGGCCGAGCTATAATTTGTTAATATTTTAAGAGGCGCCAGGTTTTTAGGTTGTTAAAACAAGAATTTAATTGTACTTTTGCACACCTTTTTGGCAAGTATTTAAGAGAAAAAGGGAAATGATAAAAAAAGATAAACAACTTCTATAAACGTTGCCTTGCTCTTAGAGGTTTATGGAATACAAAGTAATATCAGCAAATGGCTGAAAAGAAAACAACAACAGAAGAACCTCAGGTAGCTGAGGTAGCCCAGGAACAGAAAGTAGAGGCTCCCAAACAAGATCCAAAGGAATTCTTGAAAAATTTTGATTGGGACAAGTATGAAGAAGGCATTGAGCGTGTAGACGAATCCAAATTAGAGGAATTCGAAAAATTAGTAGCCGAAAACTTCGTAGATACGGCAGATGAGGAAGTAGTTCAGGGAACTGTAACCCACATCACCGATCGCGAGGCGATCATAGACATCAACGCTAAATCTGAAGGGGTTATTTCCCTGAATGAATTTCGCTACAATCCCGGACTAAAAGTTGGGGACAAAGTGGAGGTATTGATCGATATCCGCGAGGATAAAAGTGGTCAATTGGTCCTTTCTCATAGAAAGGCCCGTACCATACAGGCATGGGACAGAGTAAATGCTGCTCATGACAAGGAGGAAGTGGTCACTGGTTTTGTAAAATGCAGAACCAAGGGAGGTATGATCGTTGATATATTTGGTATTGAAGCCTTCCTTCCCGGATCTCAGATAGATGTGAAACCAATTCGCGATTATGACCAGTATGTTGGGAAGACCATGGAGTTCAAAGTGGTTAAGATAAACCACGAATTCAAGAACGTGGTAGTTTCTCATAAAGCACTGATCGAGGCAGATATTGAAGAACAGAAAAAAGAGATCATCAGCCAGTTAGAAAAAGGACAAGTACTGGAAGGTGTAGTAAAAAACATCACCTCTTACGGAGTCTTTATTGATCTTGGAGGTGTAGATGGACTGATCCATATCACAGATCTATCCTGGAGTAGGATCAACCATCCTAATGAGGTAGTAGAGCTTGATGAAAAACTCAATGTAGTAATTCTCGATTTCGATGATAATAAATCGAGGATCCAATTAGGTCTTAAACAACTGGAGAAACATCCTTGGGAAGCCTTAGGCGATGAGTTCAAGGTTGGTGATAAAGTTAAAGGGAAGGTCGTAGTTATTGCAGATTACGGGGCTTTCTTAGAAGTTGCTGAAGGAGTTGAGGGATTGATCCACGTTTCAGAAATGTCATGGTCTACTCATTTGAGATCTGCACAAGATTTTGTGAAAGTTGGGGATGAATTAGAAGCTGTTGTACTTACGCTGGATCGCGAGGATAGAAAAATGTCTCTGGGTATCAAACAACTTACACCAGATCCATGGACAGACATTACCTCTAAATATCCTGTAGGTTCTAAGCATAAAGGTATCGTAAGGAACTTCACCAACTTTGGGGTTTTTGTTGAGCTGGAAGAAGGAATTGATGGTTTGATCTATATTTCAGATCTTTCCTGGACCAAGAAGATCAAGCACCCATCAGAGTTTGTAGCCGTTGGCGACACTCTCGAAGTAGAGGTATTGGAATTGGATGTGGAAGGTCGCAAATTGAGTTTAGGCCACAAGCAAACAACAGAGAACCCATGGGATAAGTACGAAAAGGAATTTGCCCTTGGAACTGAACACAAAGCTTCTATTACCGAGATCGTGGACAAAGGAGCGGTTATCGACTTCAACAAGGACATTACAGCCTTTGTTCCTCAGCGACATATGGAAAAAGAAGATGGCAAGAAGTTAGCTAAGGGAGAAGAAGCCCTTTTCAAGATCATTGAGTTCAACAAGGAATTCAAAAGAGTGGTAGCTAGCCATACCGCAATTTTCAGAGAAGAAGAGAAACGCAACATAAAAGCGGCTAAGAAAAGATCTGCTGCTGCAGCTGAGGAGTCTAAACCAACACTGGGAGACGCCAATGAGCAACTACAAGCGTTAAAAGACAAAATGGAAGCAGGCAAAAAGAAGTAAGCTTTCGTGATGTTTAGAAATTTATAATGAAGCCCCGGCCAAATTGGTCGGGGCTTTTTTTATGATCTTCGATGTGGGATATCTGAATAGATTGGAGGATATTTATCGTGGAACATTTTAATTGGGCAGAAATCCCTATTTTTGCTTTCAAATATGTTGGTAGCGCAAACCATGAGTCAAAAAGTACTTCTTTCCTCAAAAGAAATCCACATTATTTTACATCGCCTTGCTTGCCAGCTTTTAGAAAATCACCTCGACTTTACTAATACCGTTTTAATAGGAATACAGCCCAGAGGGAGCTTTCTGGCCAATCGCCTGGCAAAGATCCTCCAGGAGGAGTACAAGGTCAGGGATATAAAATTGGGTCTTCTGGACATTACTTTTTTTCGTGATGACTTCAGGAGGAGTGAAAAGCCTCTGGAGGCTAGTACTACCAATATCGATTTTCTTCTTGAAGGGAAAAATGTTGTATTAGTAGATGATGTATTGTACACAGGAAGAAGTATCAGAGCTGCTTTAACAGCCATCCAATCATTCGGAAGGCCACAAGAAATAGAATTGCTAACCCTTATAGACAGGAGATTTAGCAGACATTTGCCAATACAGCCCAATTACAGAGGCAGACAAGTAGATGCCATCAATGAGGAAAAGGTAAAAGTATTGTGGGAAGAAAATGAAGGAAAGGACGTGGTTTATTTAGTAAACAAATAATAGAATGTCTGTACTAAGTGTTAAACACCTTTTGGGAATTAAATATCTGAATGAAAAAGATATTCAACTCATCTTCGAAACAGCCGATCAGTTTAAAGAAGTTATCAATAGACCCATTAAAAAAGTTCCTTCCCTACGGGATATCACCATTGCCAACATATTTTTTGAGGCTAGTACTCGTACAAAGTTGAGTTTTGAACTGGCTGAAAAACGATTATCTGCAGATGTCATCAATTTTTCTGCTTCGCAATCATCGGTAAACAAAGGAGAAACCCTGATAGACACTGTCAATAACATTCTTTCCATGAAAGTGGATATGGTGGTGATGAGGCATCCAAACCCCGGTGCGGGTATCTTTCTTGCAAAACATGTAAAAGCTGCGATTATAAATGCAGGGGATGGGGCTCATGAGCATCCTACCCAGGCGTTATTAGACTCGTATTCAATCCGGGAGAAATTGGGTGATGTTGCGGGAAAGAAAGTAGTAATCGTTGGTGATATATTGCATTCCAGGGTAGCCTTGTCTAATATATTTGCCTTAAAACTCCAGGGTGCTGAGGTTAAGGTTTGTGGGCCTAAAACATTGATCCCTAAATATATTGAGACCCTTGGGGTAGGTGTAGAGCCGAACCTAATAAATGCCTTAGAAT
>JABDQS010000329.1 GCA_013042125.1 Eudoraea sp. | reverse complement strand
GTATATGCAGGGGCAACGTTTTCTTTGGGAGATAATCCCTTCTACCCGGAAGATCCAATTGTAGCTCCCAGAGCCATGCTTGCCACTCAAAGTAGTGTTACCTCCAGATTGGTATTGATAACAAATCTCATTTACGATAAGATTGGCACTGATTTTCCGGAAATGGAATATCTAATATCTCTCTCCCATGCCTTTAAGAATCCCAAATGGAGTGTTTTCATTGAGAATCAGGGAATTAAAAGCGATAGGTATTCAGACATTCTTTTCAGGACCGGAATCGCCCATCTGTTCAGTAAGAGCTTCCAGGCAGACATAAATGTGGGTGGAAGCATTAAAAGTACTCCAAGCAGGATATTCGGAGCCCTTGGTTTATCGTATAGGATCGATTTTCATCAGGACCAGATAACATCTATTGATGATCAGAAAGCCGGGGAAAATGGTGATTTTATTAAAAAGAATTCGTTTAAAAAAGGAAATGATAACAGCTTGCCGGGGATATCTAAGAAAAAAATGCGAAAACTTGAGCGCAAGGCCAAGCGCAAGAAAAATTGATCCCACTGCAGACTCTTTTACCCCTGTTTGTCAGTATCCCTTCATAAAGTGTCTACAAGTCTTTATTCTGTGATCAATAATCCCTATTATTGAGCAAGTAAAGCAGGTATCATGGTAACAATAAAACAGGCTATAAAGAAGTCTGAAATAAAAAAGTTCGTAACCTTTCCCTTTTCATTGTACAAAGATTCGCCCTATTGGGTACCCCCTTTGATCAAAGGTGAAATGGAATCCTTTGACAAATCCAAAAATCCTGTATTTGAGAACGCAGATGCCTGGTTTTTCCTTGCTTACAGGGATGGAAAGATCGTTGGCAGAGTAGTTGCCATGATCAACTGGATTGAGGTTAATCAGCAAAAACTTCGCAAAATGAGGTTCGGTTGGTTCGATTTTATAAATGATCCGGAAGTTACAGATGCTTTAATTGCCAAAGTGGAGGAATTAGCAGTGGCACAGCAGATGGAATATATGGAAGGTCCGGTAGGATTTTCAAATCTGGACAAAGTAGGCGTTTTGGTAGAGGGATTCGACCATATTGGAACCATGATCACATGGTATAATTATCCCTACTATCAGGCTCATTACGAACGGATGGGCTTTGTAAAAGAAAAGGGGTTCGTAGAAAATAAATTTCCCAACAGCAATGTGGATCCGGCACTCTTTAAAAAATTACACGTTCTGATAAAGAAACGCTATGGACTCAGGGAAATAAATTTTACCAAGACCTCGGAAATTATGCCATGGGTAGACCAGATGTTCGATCTTTTTAATGAGACCTACGCCAAATTATCTTCTTTTGTTCCTATTACGCCCATTCAAAAGGACCATTTTAAAAAGAAATACATACGATTTATTAACCCGGAGTACATAAAGTTCATTGTAGACAGTTCGGATAAGCTTGTAGCTTTTGCCATTGTAATGCCTTCATTTTCAGAGGCATTGCAAAAAGCAAAAGGGAAACTCTTCCCTTTTGGAATATTTCATTTACTAAGAGCAAAAAAGTACAATAAGGATGTGATTTTCTACCTTATCGGGATACTTCCCGAATATCAGAACAAAGCGGTAACCTCGATAATTTTCAACGAATACTACGAGACCTTTAAGATCAAAAAGGTTGAAACCTGTTACAGAACCCCAGAATTAGAGGATAATGTTGCCATAAGACAACTTTGGAAACATTTTGACCCCGTTGTATACAAGAGACGAAATACCTATAAGAAAGTACTTTAAAACAGCTTAAAAGGCACCTATACTATTCACCCATTGCAGCTGCCACTGCAGCAGAGAGCCTTTTGTAGGTCCCGTTTTCCAATCTTTCACGTATTGATGAAAATGCGTCTAGCGTAATTGAAATGTCCTCAAGCGTGTGTGTGGCTGTTGGGATCATTCTCAATAGGATCAAACCTTTAGGAATTACCGGGTATACCACAATAGAACAAAATATACCATGGTTCTCTCTCAGGTCTTTTACCAGAGCCATGGCCTCCGGAATACTACCATTAAGATAGACCGGGGTAACACAACTGGAGGTAGTACCTATGTCAAAACCTCTGTCTTTTAGTCCTTTCTGAAGTGCATCTACGTTCTCCCAGAGTTTTGCTTTAAGCTCTGGCATAGTTCTTAGCATATCGAGGCGTTTTAAAGCTCCTTTTACATAGATCATAGGTAATGACTTTGCGAACATCTGAGATCGCAAATTATATTTCAGGTAATCAATGATCTCCTTATCTGCAGCTAAGAAAGCCCCAATACCTGCCAAAGACTTTGCGAAAGTGGCAAAATAGACATCTATATCCTTTTGAATACCCTGCTCTTCTCCTGCTCCAGCTCCCGTCTTACCAAGTGTGCCAAATCCGTGAGCATCATCTACCAGCAATCTAAAATTAAATTTCTTTTTAAGGGCCACGATCTCTTTAAGCTTCCCTTGCTCTCCCCTCATTCCAAATACACCTTCAGAGATAACCAAAATACCGCCTCCGGTCTGTTCTGCCATTTTTGTAGCGCGTTCCAGGTTTTTTTCCAGACTCTCTATGTCATTGTGCTTAAATGTGAACCGTTTTCCCATATGTAAACGAACCCCATCAATAATACAGGCGTGAGAATCAACATCGTACACTATAATATCATCTTTTGAGACCAAGGCGTCTATAGCAGACATTATACCCTGGTATCCGAAATTTAATAGATAAGCAGATTCTTTTTTTACAAAAGATGCCAATTCCTTTTCTAATTGTTCATGATAAACGGTATGTCCACTCATCATTCTGGCACCCATGGGATATGCTGCACCGTATTCCAGGGCCGCCTCACCATCTACCTTCTTGATCTCGGGCAGGTTTGCCAACCCCAGGTAATCATTGATACTCCAGGTAATGACCTCTTTCCCCTGAAATTTCATTCTGTTTGAAATAGGGCCTTCCAATTTTGGAAATACAAAGTATCCTTCAGCCTGTGAGGCCCATCTTCCTAAAGGGCCTTTATTTTCGATAATCCTGTCGAATAAATCTCTCATTTAACCGTTTTTGGTATGTGCAAAACTATGGATTTTTGACCACGAATCATAAATTAATTTTGTGGCACAAAAAAAGGCAGCGAATTTTAAATCGCTGCCTATATATTATTAATTACAGGAGCCCTACTTTACGACCTCCGGCTTTTTTTCCTGAACAACTTTCGCCTCATCCATAAAGCCTTGTGCTTCCATCCATTTGTCGCTGTATACTTTACTCATATAGCGAGAGCCATGGTCAGGAAAAATGACCACTATATTACTGTTTTTATCAAACTCACCTTGTGCATCCAGTTGTTTCACTGCTTGTATAACAGCTCCGGAGGTGTAGCCGGCAAAAATACCTTCAGTACGTGCAATAGCTCTGGCTGTGTGGGCACTGTCTTTATCTGTGACCTTTACAAATTTATCTATGATCTTAAAATCTGTCGCATCCGGGATAAGGTTTTTTCCCAAACCTTCAATACGGTATGGATAGATCTCATTGGCATCTATCTTTCCGGTTTCATGAAATTTCTTGAGCACTGAACCATAGGCATCTACTCCTACGATCCTGATGTTGGGATTTTGCTCCTTTAAATAACGAGCGGTTCCTGAAATAGTACCACCTGTACCGCTG
>JABDQS010000326.1 GCA_013042125.1 Eudoraea sp. | reverse complement strand
TCCTGAAACAGGGTTTGTAGGGCAAACCCCAAGCCAACAAACAAAGCAGCTGAGGCGGTAAGGAGTACCGTAAGATTTACTCCCGAAGTATGGAGTATTACGATGATGACAAGAATGTAGAACAAATATTTTAAAAAGGAAAAAATGCTGACGAACTTGTTTTTATCAGATTCCGGCAATTTCTTTACAACTACATTGTGAAAAATACGCAGTAGATAGGTCACCACAACAACTGCGATTACAATACTCATAAACGTACCAACGGTGATGTGTATATTCTCACTGTCATAGATCTGATAAGAAAGAATATCGTTGAATTTTGCAAAAATGTCCTTTAGCTTTTCCATCTCAATATTTTAACCATTTAAACAATTCCTTGTAACTCGGTTTTTTGCCGTACATAAGTATGCCAACCCTGTAGATCTTTGCCGCCAGCCAAACGATCCCAATAAATGTTCCCACCAACAAGGCAATGGAGAGCATCAATTGCCATATGGGTACCCCTCCATCCCCTATTCCCCCCGGTAGTCGCATTAGCATTACAATGGGTGAAGTAAGCGGAAAAAGCGAAAATCCTACAGCTATGGGTCCATGTGGGTTACTAAAAACAGAAAAGAATCCCACGTAGATTGCCAGCATTAAAGGTAAAATAATCGGAAATATAAATTGTTGTGTATCAGTCTCATTATCAACAGCTGCACCAATAGCGGCATAAATAGAACTGTATATAAGGTATCCTAACACAAAATAGATCATAAAAAAGAAGATCAGCATGGCCCAGGGAATTTGGAAGAGCTCATTTGCGTACAATTGCATTTCATTGACCTCGGTAGGCATTGCGGCCATACCGTTTACCGAAGCACCGGGTAAGACAGCGGCATTTTGAATGCCAGAGGTATCAAGGCCAAGAAAAGACATTACAACAAATAGTAAAATGCCTGCAGAAAAAATCCAGATAGCAAATTGTGTTAGTCCGGCTAGGGAGGTGCCTATGATCTTGCCCATCATAAGTTGAAAAGGCCTAACAGAAGATATGATCACCTCTATAATCCTGCTAGTTTTTTCTTCAATAACACTTCGCATCACAAAACCACCATAGATGATAATAAACATCATGATCAAATAACCAAATCCGCCTCCAATAAATGCTTTTATTTCATTGATACCCTTTAAATTTTGTACCCCTTCAAAGGTTTCCGTTTGAAGTTGAAAACCCGAATCAATAGCTTCAAATTCCTTGGCAGAAACTCCAAGATCTACCAACTTTTCTTGTCGTAAGCGTTCCTGAAATACGGCATCAAGCTTAGCTGTAATACTTGCATTGGGTGCTTCCTTTGTGAAGAAGTAAGCACTTTTGGATACATCTTCAACGGTTGAACCTTCGGGAATATAGAGGAGTCCGTAAAAGTTGAGCGCGATAGTGGAGTCTTTGGCCTCTTCCAGAGTCAGATCTTTTAAAACTAAATATGAGGTGCTCTCCGTAGATCCAAAATCTGTTGAGAAAAAAGGACTTTCGTTTAACACACTAATTACCCGGGTCTCACTATCATTGATCTTGGTAAGATAGGCAATGAGAACTATCATACCCACCATCAAAATCGGACTCAGAAAGGTCATGATCACAAAAGACTTGTTCCGCACTTTTGCCAGGTATTCCCTCTTTATGATTAAGCCCAATTTACTCATAGACAGATTTGCTTTGAACCGTTTTTATAAAAATGTCGTTAGCCGAGGGAATGGTCTCCACAAAATAATGGACAGTACCTCTGGAAGACAAATGATTCAGGAGATGACGCGTATCTTCCGATGGTAATTGTATTTGAAATTGCAGCCGCGCCTCTGCCTTATCATAGGCAGAAGATGCTATCTGAAACTTTTCTGAGAGTTCATTAACAAAGCTTTCTCCCTCCTGTATGGCCATTCCGACATTAAAGATATTATTCTTGTATTGCTTTTTAATATCGGAAAGTTTTCCATCCAAAATCTTTTCAGCATTGTGCAGTAAGGCAATATACTCGCAGATCTCTTCTACAGATTCCATCCTGTGAGTGGAGAATATGATGGAAGTACCACGTTCCTTGAGATGTAAGATCTCCTCTTTAATGATATTGGCATTTATAGGATCGAACCCGCTGAAAGGTTCATCAAAGATCAGCAATTTAGGTTCATGCAGAACCGTTACTATAAATTGGATCTTCTGGGCCATTCCCTTGGATAATTCCTGTATCTTTTTGTTCCACCAGTCTCCTATTTCTAAGCGCTCAAACCAATACAGCAAGCGTTTTTTAGCCTCTGCCTTAGAGAGCCCTTTCAATTGTGCTAAATACAAGGCCTGCTCTCCAACCTTCATACTCTTATAGAGCCCTCTTTCTTCGGGTAGATACCCTATCATAGCAATGTGTTCTGCCTTTAGTGGCTCGCCATTAAAAAGAACATGACCGCTATCCGGAAATGTTATTTGATTGATTATCCGAAGTAATGTGGTTTTGCCTGCACCGTTTGGACCCAGAAGCCCATAAATACTGTTTGTGGGGATCTCCAGAGAGACATTCTTAAGTGCAAAATGAGGGCCGAATTGTTTTGTGATCTGCTCGGCTACCAAAATAGAATTCATGGAGGCAAAGATATAGAATTGGACGAAAAGACTTTTGAGTTTAAAAATTATATTTCAAGCGGTTAGTTGCAGATTAAAAACAACCGTAAGTCCCGGAAAATTGAACCTTCTAAGGTGATAAATTGCTGAACCGATCAAAATGAGGAAGAACTATGAGGCCAAACGAATAAAGCGCAGCCCTTAAAAAAGCAAAACCCACCCTTAACGAATTAAGGATGGGAAAAAAATTGCTATGAAAAAGAAAATTAATATTGGTTGCCCAATATCGGGTCAAATATACGTTTTTTATTTAAACTGAAATCTATATTCTATTAAGAAAACATGTCTTTTACTTTTTCAAAAAATGATTTATCTGATTTTTCAGGTCTGGGTTCAAAATTTTCATTAGAACTCATTTTCTCAAAAAACTCACGTTGTTCTTTATTAAGTTCTTTTGGTGTCCAAACGTTCACATGCACCAAAAGGTCTCCGCTGCCATACCCGTTTATATTATTGATGCCTTTTCCGCGTAATCTCAAGATCTTTCCGGATTGAATACCCGCTTCTAATTTTATCCTTACTTTACCACTAACGGTATCTATTTCTTTTGAGGTTCCTAAGACCGCGTCTGAGATACTGACATAAAGGTCATAATGCAAGTTATCTCCTTCTCTTTTCAGCGTATCGTGCTCTTTGGTTTCAATCGCCACCAAAAGATCTCCTGGCACACTGTTCCCGGGGGCCTCATTTCCTTTGCCACTTACCTTAAGTTGCATCCCTTCCTCTACCCCGGCTGGAATTTTGATAGATACAGTTTCTTCGGCCATCATTAAGCCCTGAGCATCTGCTTCAGCGGGCCTTTTGTCAATAATTTGTCCACTACCACTACAACTTGAACAGGTGGCTGCCGTTTGCATTCTTCCCAAAATTGTGTTGGTGATCTTGGTTACCTGCCCATTTCCGTTACAGGCAGTACAGGTTTTGTAGGTAACCCCGGGGGCTTGTACTTTTCGTCTTACCTTAACTTTCTTTTCTACTCCACTGGCCACTTCTTCCAGACTGAGCTTAACGCGAATTCGCAGATTACTTCCTTTTACTCTGCGCTGACCGCCTCCAAATCCACCGAAGCCGCCAAAACTTCCTCCAAAGGCACTCCCAAAGATATCACCAAACTGGCTGAAAATATCTTCCATGTTCATGCCACCACCACCAAAGCCACCACCTTCAAAGGCTGCGTGGCCATATTGGTCATATCTCGCACGTTTATCCGGATCACTCAGGACCTCATATGCCTCAGCTGCCTTTTTAAACATCTCCTCGGCTTTTGAATCTCCCGGATTCTTATCCGGGTGGAATTCTATGGCCTTCTTGCGGTATGCTTTTTTTATCTCAGCCGCAGAAGCAGATTTGTTGAGCCCTAATATTTCGTAAAAGTCTTGCTTCATGATCCTTTTTTAATTGCCTACCACCACTTTCGGGTGCCTAATTACTTTGTCACCAAGGAGATATCCTTTCTCCACCACATCAATGATCTTACCTTTTAATTTTTTACTTGGCGCAGGGATCTGGGTGATCGCATCATGGATCTCGGCATCAAAACTATCACCTTCTTTAGCCTTTATTTCTTCAAGACCCTTAGCTTTAAGTGTTTCTTTGAATTTATTATAAATAAGCTCAACTCCTTTAAACAGATCTTCTTCAGAAGATTTGGCAAGCTCCTTTAAAGCCCTTTCAAAATCATCCATTACAGGTAACAGGGATGTTATTACTTCCTGACCTGCCGTTTTAAAGAGATCTATGCGCTCCTTTGATGTACGCTTTTTGTAGTTTTCAAATTCCGCAAAAAGGCGCAAGAATTTATCTTTTTCCTTGCCCAGATCAATTTCCAGTTGTTCTTCCTTAGAAAGAATTTCTTCTTCGGCTGACTCGTTTGGTTCTGTAAAATTATCTGTATCCTCCTCATTTGCCATCGTTTCCTCTTGAGACAACATGTCCTTTATCTCATCCATTTCTTCCATTCTATCTTTTTTACTCATTTCTGATCGTTTATTTCAAAGAATACTGCTTACTAACTTCTTCAAGATGGCAAAAGTACTGCCATTTATTTAAAAATGTCAAAATGTCACAAAAAAAAACATCCCGAATTTAGGATGTTCTCTGCAATGATAAGTACGATTGCAATTAAACGAAATGCTTTTGATAGCTATCAGTTGTCTCTTTCTCTGTACCGAGAATGTTCTTTAGGGCGGTACAGATATTTTTATGGTAGAATTCAAATCCCTCTTCTTCTATCTTCTTACTACTCACTCTTTGACTGGCAAATAAGAGGTATGACATATCCCCTAGTACCAATTGCATTGGTCCTCTGGGAATGTTGGGAAGAAATAAAGGTCTGTTAAGTATAGCGGCGATCTCTTTTACCAGTTTCGAATTGGTAACAGGATTTGGGGCCACGCCATTATAGATTCCCTTCAGGTTCTGATCAATAACAAACAGAAATTGTCTTGCGAGGTCATCGATATGGATCCATGATTGCCACTGCTCCCCACTGCCAAAGGCCGCACCTACATAAGACCTTATGGGTTTGACCATTGCCGGCAAAACACCGCCTTCCGAAGAAAGAACTAAACCGATGCGAATGGCAGCAACGGAAAACGAAAATTTTGAAAATTCATTGATCTCCTCTTCCCATTGGGAAACTACCTCTCCAAGAAAACTTGGATCTATGTCCGTTACATCTTCTGTATAATATCTGTCGAATGAATTGGGATATATCCCTATGGCTGAGGCGGAGACAAATGATTTTACAGAGGTGGTCTCCAGTGTCTCAAGAGCCTTTCTCAAAGTTCGCAGACTATCTGACCTGCTTCGTAGAATCTTCTTTTTATTGGTCTTGGACCAACGTTGAGAGATGGAAGCTCCTGCGAGATTGATAATTGCCGTTACTCCCTCAAAGCATTGCATATCTATGTCCCCAATCTTAGGATCCCAATAAAAACCTATGATCCCGTCTTCCTTTTTTACTTTACTTCTACGAGTTGTAAGATAATGGACCTCGATATCTCGCTCACGGAATTTCCGGATAATGGCCTGGCCTATCAATCCTGTAGCCCCTGTGATCAAAACGCTCATGCTTCTCTTTTTTGTAAATATATTTGATTTTGAAGGGAGATGATACAGGTTTATATTAGGTTTAACAGAATTGTTTAACACTCATTAACTGACCTACCCGGAGATCTAGCTTTTATTTCTTGTTGCACGTAACATTTCACGCTTTCCGGGTGGACCTGGAAGCCTCTCTACGTGGAAGCCAACGGCTAACATAGCTCGTCTTACACTACCTTTTGCAGCATAAGTAACCAGTATACCGTTGTTCTTCAAAGAGTTAAACATAATTTCAAAAATCTCTTCCGTCCATAATTCGGGTTGCACCCTTGCACCAAATGCGTCAAAATAAATTAGGTCGTATAGTTGCTTATCATCGATCTCTTTGAAGTCCTTTTGCTGTTTTAACAGTTTAAAATATGGAGTGATCTCTGTTTCTACTTCCCAGGCAGAACTGTGCATTCCCTTGAAGACATCATCGTATTCTTCCGCCTTGAGTTCTGAAATATAATTTAATTGATCTAACTCGGTTGTACCAACAGGATACTTTTCTACCCCTGTATAGTTAATCTGTAAACTCTTTGATCTAGCTTCTAATAAAGTGATAAGAGCGTTTAGTCCGGTACCAAAACCTATTTCCAGGATGGAAATGTTGTTCTTTTTAATTGCCGATAAACCGTGATCCACAAAAACATGATACGCCTCCTGTACGGCCCCATGCTTTGAATGATACTGTTCATTCCAGGCCTCTAAATGGATAGTTTTAGATCCATCAGCCGTTGTAATTATTGTTCGTTTCAACCTATTGTTCCAGGATCACACCATCTGCAATAAAACTGCGAGTAATCTTAACTTCGGTGATCTTACCTATCTCTTCCTCAGAAGCTCCTCCGTCTTCTGCAAAATGTTGTTGATCTTCCACGCTCATTTTCTCGATGAACCCTATACCATTTAAAACCACATCCTTCCCAACAATATCTTTTGGCACAAAAAATCCGTAATCCTTAAACGTAACCATGGTTTCCTGTCCGTCACCGAGATCAACCTTCATCCAACAACCCTTTGATTTACAAACATCGGTTACTACCCCGTGAATAACAGCAGTAAGGGTATCCGTTTCACCAAGATCCGCAAAAGCCTCGGCCATTTCCGCTTCCTTCATAGCATTGTCTGAGACGAATGACTCTCCGAAAATCTTCATTTCCTCTACAACATCTACTTTTTCTTCAGTTTTGGATTGTGCATTCTGTTGTTTACAACTAACAAGTGCAAGAAAGATCACAATGATTATGTTAAATCCTTTCATTTTAGATATGTTTTATAATTACTCCACAAAGCTGGCGATTTTTCGCCGAAAAAAGAAGGAACAAGAGGGCATAAATGTTTAATTTTGAATCGTAAAATTAAGATGATGGAGACCAACGTTACAAACATTAGTGTTGAAAAAGTTAAAACGTCCAGAATTTCGCAAGTAGATTTCTCAAATCTACCGTTTGGCAAAGTACATTCAGATCATATGCTGGAATGCAATTATGCCAATGGAGCCTGGCAAGCACCTCGCATAGTTCCCTATCAAGAAATCTCGCTGGACCCTTCCGCAAAAATATTTCACTACGGGCAGTCTGTTTTTGAAGGTATGAAAGCGTATAAAGATACGGAGGGTAATGTTTGGCTCTTCAGACCGGAAGAGAATCAAAAAAGAATGAATATCTCTGCTAAAAGGATCTCCATCCCGGAGGTGCCTAAGGATTTCTTCATGGAGGGGCTAAAGACCCTTTTGCAGGTGGAGAAAGATTGGATCCCAACAACTCCAGGCAGTTCCTTGTATGTACGCCCTTTTATTTTTGCATCGGGTAAGGGATTACATGCCTCACCGGCGGATCAGTATAAATTTATGATCGTTTGTGCCCCATCAGGGCCTTATTTTGCAGGAAAATTAAAGGTGTTGATCGAAGAAAAATATTCGAGAGCCGCAAACGGTGGAGTTGGTTATGCCAAAGCTGGTGGTAATTATGCGGGTCAATTCTACCCTACTCAGCTTGCCGTAGCAAAGGGATATCAACAAGTTGTTTGGACAGATGACAATACACATGAATACATAGAAGAGGCTGGCGCCATGAACATCTTTGTGCGTATAAACGATACTTTGCTTACTAGCCCTGTAAGTGACCGTATCCTGGACGGCATTACCCGTAAAAGCGTATTGGATATCGCGAAAGCTGAGGGTATTCCTGTAGAGATCCGTAAGATCCGGGTAGAAGAAGTAGTTGCCGCTTCCAAAAATGGCAGCCTTAAAGAAATGTTTGGGGCCGGTACAGCAGCTGTAATTTCCCCAATTTCAGGTTTTGGCCACAGGGATAAGGACTATTCGTTGCCGGAAATTGAAAATAGTTACGCAGATCATTTGAAGAAACGCATTACGGATATTCAGTACAACAGAGCTGATGATCCTTTCAATTGGCGCTTCGGGGTATCTTAGGAGATCATAATGGTCATATATAACAGAACCCTTTTTTTGGATGCTCTATTATTTGTCCAGAATACTCTTAATATTGGGTTTGAAGTAATCCGGACCTTTTAACACTTTTCCATCTTCCCTGTAAATTGGTTGTCCATCGGCTCCCAACTTGCTCATATTACTCCGCTGAATCTCTTCAAACACCTCTTCGATAATGTGCTGCATTCCGTGTTCTAATATAGTGCCGCATAAGATGTAAAGCATATCACCCAAGGCATCTGCCACTTCTACAAGATCATCTTTTTCGGCAGCCTCATAATACTCCTTATTTTCCTCATCCATAAGATTAAATCGGAGTTGATTCTTTGTACTACCTAAATTTGCCTTTGGCTTTTCCGCTACTCCCAGTCCAAAGGAATTATGAAACTGAGCAACAGCATCTATCTTGTTTTTCATGCTATGTCTTTTTAATGTAGTTTTGCGCTAAAATATACATATGTTCAGTACGGGGCAATTAATTTTCGCAGCCATTTTTGTGATTTTTTTTGCGATAGCAATCTTCCTTTCCTACAAAAAAGACAAGAAACTTCACTCTAAAAACTATAAAGGAGTTAAATGGGTGGGCATTGTATTTATAGTATTCATAATTTTACTTTTTGTTATTAAGGAATGGCTTAAAAATTAACATTATTATTAGCTACACCACAAAAATTAACATTCTCACAACTTAAAATGGATTTCATTCGTATACTATAAGAAAACATGTAATTTTGCGTTATAATTCCAAAGAAATCCGATAAATGACAACCTTTTTGACCATTTTCTTTGTTTTAGTTCTGATCAATGCTGCACTTCTATCCTTTAGTATTGTAACAAATGGCAGAAGACAAAACAATTTTTCCAAAGACATTTCCCTGGATTCCAAAGACAAGGTATACCCATTAGATTTGTCATCTTCAGAATATCGTAAAGCCATTTAGATTCCTATCTTTAGGAAATGAAACAATTTTTGCTGGTGTTCCTTGGAGGTGGAATTGGTAGCGGCCTTCGTTACCTTCTTAGCAAAGCACTTAATCCATATACTTCTAACTTTTTTCTAGGCACCTTTGGTGCAAATATCATAGGCTGTTTGATCATTGGGATCATCTTAGGGATATCTGCCAAATCAACAACTCTTAACAATAATACTGTCCTGTTTCTTACCATTGGCTTTTGCGGTGGTTTTACCACCTTCTCTTCCTTTGCCCTTGAAAACTACGGTATGTTGCGCGAAGGCCAGATCACTACTTTTCTTCTTTATACCCTGAGTAGCATTGCCGTTGGTATCCTTGCAGTGGGCTTTGGACTTTGGCTCTCCAAGACTGTCTGAATCAACATCTTAAACCTTTTTCAAGCAGGAACGTTTTCCTGACAATTCCCTATTTCAGACCCTTGAAATAACTCCTTCTTACACCAAATGTTAAAAGCCACCTACAAAAAAATCAAATAGACAAATTATCATGTTGTGAATGTTATACCCTAATTTTTTAGGGGTATATTTTAATAGTATGATAAAAATTAAGATATAAGCCCCTATTTTTTTAGGGGTTATCTTATTTAATATACTTTTGGCGCATCAACAATAAACTAATACAATGAAAAAAGTAGAAGCAATTATTAGAAAATCAAAATTTGATGATGTAAAAAAAGCACTGCATCAAATTGAAGTGAACTTCTTTAGTTACTGGGATGTTACCGGAGTAGGTAATGAAAAACAGGGCCATGTGTACAGAGGCATCTCTTACAGTACCACAGACATACAGAGACGGTATTTAGAGATCGTAATTTCTGATGATTTCCTGGATAAAACAATAAAAGCTGTCTTGGAATCTGCCTATACGGGAAATGTTGGGGATGGAAAGATCTTTGTCTCAGACGTATTACAAGCTTACAGGATAAGAACCAAGGAGAACGGCCATGCCGGAATCAACTAAATAAATAACTAACAACTAATTATTGAAATATGGAAGCAGGATTATTTACAGCTAACAATATATGGATGATGGTTTGTACCGCCCTGGTATTCTTTATGCACATGGGCTTTTCATTATTGGAAATTGGACTAACCAGGCAAAAAAATACAATCAACATACTTTTTAAAAATATTTTTATTATCACCGTAGGTCTATTGATGTACTACATTGGTGGATTTAACTTAATGTACCCGGGATTCGCTGACGGATCTGCAGGTATTCTCGATTTTGCAGGTTTCGGTATCGCCGCTCCGGAAAATGGCATGACACCGGAGTATGCCGATGGGGGTTATACCTGGTGGACAGATTTCCTTTTCCAGGGAATGTTTGCCGCCACTGCTGCTACTATTGTATCGGGAGCAGTTGCTGAACGTATTAAAATTGGACCCTTTATGATCTTTACGATTATCTATGTAGGTCTTGTTTATCCTATTGTAGGATCATGGCAATGGGGCGGTGGATTTTTATCTACCCTTGGAGGTGAAAATGGAGGATTCTATGATTTCGCCGGTTCTACCCTGGTACACTCCGTTGGAGGTTGGGGTGCATTAATTGCAATTTACCTCTTAGGGGCTCGGATTGGAAAATTTGGAGAAAATGGAAAGATCAATGCAATTCCAGGTCACAATATCCCTTTAGCAACCGCAGGGGTTCTTATCCTTTGGTTAGGGTGGTTTGGATTTAACGGGGGATCCGTATTATCAGCAGATCCTGAAACTACCAGCCTTGTTCTTGTAACAACCAGTTTGGCAGCCGCCGCAGGGGGCGTTGGTTCACTGATCTTATCTACCATACTCTATAAGAATTTGGATTTAACTATGTTCCTCAATGGTATTTTAGGTGGATTGGTTGGTATTACCGCCGGTGCCGATCTTATGTCGCCTAACGAAGCAGTTTTGATAGGGCTAATCGCCGGCTTTATCATTGTATTAGGTGTGGCATTTATTGACAGAATACGACTTGATGATCCCGTAGGTGCGGTCACCGTTCACTTGATCTGTGGTATCTGGGGAACCCTGGCAGTAGGGATATTTGGTTCTATGGCAGGTGGAGAACAGTTCTTATATCAATTAGCAGGCGTAGGAGCAGCCGCAGTATTCTGTTCCCTATCGGCCTTTATCATTATTTACGGCTTAAAGAAAACAGTTGGTATACGTGTATCTAAAGAAGAAGAGCTGGATGGTCTGGATCTTCACGAACACGGTATGGATTCGTATGCCGATTTTAGAATGAATCAACATTAACATATATAAAGAACGGAGCGTTTTGCAGAACGCTCCGTTCATAACCTTTTCAAATTTTCAACTTAAAACAGTTATTAACATCCTTTAAAAGGAAATCACAAACATTGAATTATGAAAACGATTATAAATACAAATTTCGTAAAAAAATTATTATTTCTTTTCCTGTTTATCAGTGCATTTGCAGGATTGGCTCAGGAAGAAGAAGCTATTGAAGAAAAGAAGTTCAGTATCAGCGGAACCGTAGATGCCTATTACAGGGCTAATTTGAATTCCGCCAATTCCGGAGCCAATTATTCTGCACCCGGCAGCTCCTTTGCAAATTTACCCGGTTTTGCTCTTGGCATGGCTAATGTCATTGCCAGCTATGAGGGAGAAGATGTAGGTTTTGTAGCCGATCTTGTTTTTGGACCACGTGGTACTGATGCCATTTTTGCATCTCCACTTTACTCCGCTACAGGAAATATTGTTAACCAATTATATGTTTATTGGAATGTAAGCGATGCCGTAACCCTAACCTTCGGTAATTTCAATACTTTCCTTGGTTATGAAGTAATTTCACCAGCTGGTAATTTCAATTATAGCACCTCTTATCTCTTCTCTTACGGACCGTTTAGTCACACCGGACTGAAAGCCGATTTCGACCTGGGTAGTGATTGGTCATTAATGCTGGCTGTAATGAATCCCACTGATATTACCGAGTTTAACCCTAATGGAAAATATGCCTATGGGGCTCAATTGGGGTACAGCGGGCAGTATTTGAATCTAATTTCAGATGATGGTAATTTCGAAATAGATTACACCGGTGGTTTTGATCTTAGTGACGACTTTTTCCTGGGAATAAATGCGGCCTATTTTGATGGAGCAGATGATACAGGATTCGCAGGTGGAGCTTTATATCCTCAGTATAAAACTTCTGAAACCTTTACTTTGGGCCTAAGAGGTGAATATTTTGTAGAGACCGGCGACTTTGGAGCCATTGGAACAGGCCTTGAAGATTCAAGTGTGTTAGCGCTAACCTTAACCGGAAGTGCAACCATTGGTGATTTAATGATAAAGCCGGAACTTCGTTTAGACAACGCATCAGAAGATGCCTTTCTGGATTCAGATGGTGCATCCATGAAAAGTTTATCCTCCTTTGTGCTCGCAGCAGTGTATTCTTTTTAAGCTCAAATAGTAGTTTTGTTTAGTTCGTTGAGTTGATTAAGCCCCGGCAATCTTGCCGGGGTTTTCTTATGGGCCTACTTAAAGGCCTTAACGCCGGCAAATATCTTTATATCCAATGTATTTTGATCAGGGACAATAGGACAGGAATATTTTTTATTATAGGTACAATAGGGATTATAGGCCTTATTAAAATCTATTACTATTTGGTCACTATCAGGGATACTCAGGTCTATATAGCGCCCCCCTTCATAGGTTTCATTTCCATTGGTTGCATCAGTAAATGGGAGAAAAAGATAGTCTTCAAAATCTTCTTCTTTCTTCAGTTCTTCATTTTGGTATACTTCTAA
The DNA here is from genome assembly GCA_013042125.1 of Eudoraea sp. Classification (GTDB taxonomy): domain Bacteria; phylum Bacteroidota; class Bacteroidia; order Flavobacteriales; family Flavobacteriaceae; genus Muriicola. The sequence goes on along the minus strand of JABDQS010000326.1, from coordinate 141 downwards.
TTGATAGGAGTTTCCTTTTAGCTTAAAAGAAACCATTCCATAAACCACTTCTTTAGACAACCGGTCTGTGGTGGTGGGCATCAAAAAAGGTACAGCATCCGGGGTTCTGGTAAAAGTGGCATTTACCACAAAGCTTGTATC
>JABDQS010000032.1 GCA_013042125.1 Eudoraea sp. | reverse complement strand
CATCCCGCCGGACTTTTCGTTCTATTCTTCACAGAAATGTGGGAACGCTTTTCCTTCTATGGAATGCGGGTTCTACTGGTTTTATTCCTTACCGCACCCATCATTGGAGACAACCCGGGTTGGGAATGGCCAAGAGAACATGCCCTTGCCCTGATCGGCACCTATGCCTCCCTTTTATACTTAACTCCTATCCTTGGGGGGTATATAGCAGACAAACTAATTGGATATAAGAAAGCGATCATCATAGGATGTGCGGTAATGACCCTGGGTCATGCCTGTATGGCACTGGAAACCGTCTGGTCTCTTTATGCAGGTCTTGCACTTCTGGTCATTGGAACGGGATTTTTTAAGCCGAATATCACTGCTGTGATCTCGGAGATGTATAGAGGCAAAGAATCTAAAAAAGATGGTGCCTATACTATTTTTTATATGGGGGTGAATGCAGGAGCATTTTTTGGAATGATGCTTTGCGGATACCTCGCTGAAAATTACGGATGGTCATGGGGATTTGGCCTTGCGGGGATCTTCATGTTCCTTGGCATGCTTCAATTCTGGCTTGCGGGGAACCTCTTTGGTAGAATAGGGGACAAACCTATAAAGGAATCAGATATAAATAACAATGTTGAGGTTGCCACGCCAGAAGCAGAGGAGAAGCTCAACCCATTTACCAGATTCGATTATCTTCTAATTATTTTATCGTCCTTAGGAGGTCTTTTATACCTCTTCAATGACCCGCTTTCGAAGATAGAAAATATAAACTTCCTCGATTTTACCTTTCAACTGCCATATACGGGTAGTGAATTAGACGGATCTGCTGCTACTGTACTGCTTGCATTGATCTTATTTTTGATACTTATTATTAGTAGAACCCTCAGGTACACCAAGTTGGTACGTAACAGGATCTTTGCGGTTTCTATTTTCGGGATCTTTACGGTGATCTTCTTTGCCACCTTTGAACAGAACCTGGGCACTATGACGATCTTTGCAAGAGATTATACGGACAGAACACTTACGGGCTCTGCCTCCATGATCTTCAAGATCGTTGATGCACTGCTCACAACTGTTCCGATGATGATCATTACCTGGGTGTTGTATCTTCTCTTTAAAAAGACGTATTCAAGGATCGCTTTATCAAACATTGCCCTGGGAATTGCTTTTCTTGGTATTTGGGGACTTCTATTATTTCGTCTTTATGAAAAATTTTCCCAGGAAGGGAACGAGGTTGAGGCAAGTTGGTTCGCCATTTTGAATTCTTTCTTTATCATTACCCTGGCACCCTTGTTTTCTCGTTGGTGGGAAAGCAAATACAATCCCAGTGCAGCTCACAAATACGGCATAGGACTTATTCTGCAGGGACTGGGTTTTGCTGTACTGGTTTTCGGTACCCTTAGCATAGCTCCGGGAGCGGCAACAGCTTCTGTAAGTATGATCTATCTGATCTTTGCCTATCTTCTCATCACCATGGGTGAACTCTGTGTTTCTCCTGTAGGACTTTCCTATCTCAGTAAACTGGTTCCTCCCAGAATGATCGGATTTATGTTTGGTATCTGGTACCTTGCCATCGCCATAGGACAAAAAATGGCAGGGACCCTGGGTGGAATGATAGATGAGATCACTGCCGAATATTCTTTGAGCAGCTTTTTCCTGATCTTTACGATACTCTGCTTACTTCTCGGCCTTATCTCTATCGTACTTAACGGACCCCTTAAACGCATGATGCACGGAATTAGGTAGATCTTATTCGGCTTTCAATAGATATGCTCCTTTTTCACTTGTAGCATAGAATGGCAACCCAAGTTTTTTGCAGCTCTTTTTCCAACGGGCAATATCAGCGGGATAATTGCTACCATCTGCGATCACTAATTCTGGTTGTGCAGTGGCGAGTAATCTCTCCATATGTATACGCGGCGATTGGGTCATTAAAAGAGTTACCGGCGCGGCAGTATATGGAGGAAAAATAGCGCTACTATCTACCACTATCCATTGCTTTCCATCAAAACTAAAAACATTTGGTATGTTGCCGTATTGTATGGCTCCCATGAACTCTTTGATGGCATAGTTACCCACAAGAGATACCAGGCGACTACTATCCCGGGACATGACCTGAAGTGTCCTTCCTTTTTGATAAAGGAGGGTAGTATTTGCCATTTGCTGTAAGACTACAATGCCCTCTTTTTGCGAACTCCTAAAGGCCCGGTGGAACGTCCATAACTGAATACTTAGGACGCAAATACCTATGTTGATCACCCATTTAGATCTTCGTTGCTGTATCCCAGTAATGATAAAATAAAGTAAGATATAACCAAGTATCAGAGTTACGGAGTCTATAGACAAGTCATCGAATATAAATTGTTCTTGCCGGGCAACAAACTGTACTACCTCATTCATAGTTTTAAGTAGCCAATTGTAAAGAACAGCTATAAAGTTTGGCAATATGTTAATAGCCGAGAGGATGATCACCAGAAGTCCCATTCCAAGTAAGATCCCAAGAAATGGAACGATCAGAATATTGGAGAGAAAAAAGAGTCCCGGAAACTGATGAAAATAGAATATAGATATTGGTAGTACGCCGGCCTGAGCCGCAAGGCTTACAGCAAAAAGTTGCCAGCATTTTCTCAGGAACCAATGCCTTGGATTCCATAATTTCATTAAAATGGGATAGATCCAGACAATAGCGAAGACAGCTGCATAGCTCATCTGAAACCCAACCTGAAACAGGAACATAGGGTGAAGGAGTAAGATAAAAAAGACCGACAGTGCCAGAATATTTACAATACTGCTTGGCCTATTCAGAGACAGGGCGTAGGTTACAAAAGAGAACATAGTAACGGCCCGGACAACAGAAGGGGAGAGACCGGTGAAGAAAGCATAACACCACAATGCGATCACAACAAGGACCATTGTTAGCAATGTTCCGTGGCGTACGGCTTTCAATGGCTTTAAGAAGGCCTGTAATAGTAATAATAAGATGCCAATATGAAGTCCGGATACGGCCAATATGTGTGCAGCACCTGCATTTTTATAATCCTCGTAAACAGATGCATCCAGGTTTTTCCTTTGTCCTAACAAAATTGCTTGCAGAATGCCGAGCTCTTTCTTTTCTATGGAAGTTCTCTCCAGCGCCCGGAGAAGGAATGATTGAAACAAAGCAGCTTTGCCCTTCAGAGAATGTATGTTTTTGGAACTTTTGAGAATATTCTCAGCCTTTAGAGGTATCTGATCATAAACACCCTGGGTTTCCATATATTCATCATAGGCAAATTGATGAGGGTTGGCAGGAGGAGATATAGGACGAATTGACCCCCAATAATACAGGATGTCATCTACTTTGTATTTGACAAAGTTCGAATCTTTTTTAGCACTTGCCAATAGTGTGCCACGGGATTCTGTGCCATTTAATGAGCGCACATCAAACAGATATCTTTCAGAAAATGTACTCGGTTTTAGGACTCTGGAGAGTTGCAACTCCCATATGCTGTCCTCTGTGAAAGTGATTTTTGAATAATGATCTGGCCATAGTTTGGGTTGTGCCAAAGAAACTGTTAAGATGCCCAGATTAGTAGTGGCCAGCAAGATGCTTAACCCAAAAAGAATTCCCTTTCTGTAGGCTTCAAATATGAAGAAAAGTAAAACCAGAAATAAAGAAATTCCTAAGATCAGGAATGCAGTAAATATTGAAATATCAAGAGAACGCCCTATAAGGATACCAAAAATTAAGGCAATACTGAGTTTTACAGAGATAAAATCATAAGGTTGCATCTCATAAGATCCTCGTGGCTTTTACAAATGCGTAATTCCAATAGCCTTCCTGAAGAGAAGAGACAATAACCCCTCGAGAAGACGTGGCATGAATAAATTTGATCTCCTCACCATCAATATCAACCACAAGACCTACATGATTAATTCTTTTCCTGCGTTTTGAAGTTGTAAAGAATAACAGATCTCCCTTGGTGACTTCCTTCAGATCAATACGTTTGCCTTCATGGGACATATAATAAGAAATACGGGGGAGGTAGATATCGTGCTCCATAAAGGAAATGTAGAGTAGGCCAGAGCAGTCGATCCCTTTGCGAGTAGTACCACCGTATTTATACCGCACTCCGGAATAACTCAGGGCAGTATCAATAATATCATCAGATTTTTCAAGTGTGGTCCTCTCTTCTAAAGCATCCTCAACTATGGATCCTTCATCACTCTTTCTTGCTCCATCATAATTTGGGTTTCCAACAACCTCTACTGTAATCTTCCGATCACTTGCGTAAGCACTTTTTTTCTTTGATACCCCACAAGAAAGAAGGCTTAAGCAAAGGGCAAACACAAGAATTTTATTCATCATAGGTAATGAAGATTGGAGCGTTCTTCCTCAAAATTAAGAATTATTTCTGAAGTTGCTTTGCACTCAGTTTGTGAGTGAATAGCAAGCTTGTAATCTGAACGAAGAATAAAACCCCTTATTGCCTGGCAGAATCCAAAGAGGCAACGATCTTCTTAGCGGCATTTTCACTTGCTCCCGGCCCTCCCAATTTCTTCTCCAGAATCTCGTAATTTTTTACCATAATATCTCGTTTTGGACCTGACAGGATTTCTTTTAACTCCCGGGTGAGAGTGGCGGTGTTGAGGTCACTTTGGATTAGTTCTTTCACCACTTCTTTATCCATAATGAGGTTTACAAGCGAAATATATTTTAATGTTATGATGCACTTGGCTATTTGATAAGAGACCCAACTTCCTTTATAACAAACTACCTGAGGCACTTTGAATAGGGCAGTTTCCAGTGTTGCAGTGCCGCTGGTAACAAGTGCCGCATATGAACAGCGTAATAGTGCATAGGTCTGATTCGCAACATAATGAACCTGTGCATTTTTCAGAAATGGGTTGTAAAAGGTTTCATCTAAACTTGGTGCTCCCGCAATTACGAATTGATATTCCGGAAATGCAGGCCTTACCGAGAGCATGATAGAAAGCATTTTTTCAACCTCCTGTTTACGGCTTCCCGGCAGCAAGGCAATGATCTTCTTTTTGGGATCTAGGCCATGCTCCTTTTTAAATTCGTCAGCTTCAATAGAAGGTTGGGAATCAATAGCATCCAGCAATGGATGGCCTACAAAGTGGACCGGATACTTATATTTCTCTTCGTAGAACTGCTTCTCAAATGGCAGGATTACATACATAGCATCTATAGAAGCTTTGATCTTGTGAACTCTACCGGCTCTGGAGGCCCAAACCTGGGGCGATATGTAGTAATTGGTGTGGAATCCTTGTTGCTTGGCCCAGGAGGCGATCCTTAAATTAAATCCGGAAAAATCAATAAAGATGACCACATCTGGTTGAAAGTTGGCTATATCTTCTTTGCAAAAGGCAATATTCTTAAAGATCTTTCGAAGATTTCCAAGGACTTCCGAAAAGCCCATAAAACCTAATTCCTTGTAGTGTGTAACCAGAGTACCACCAGCCTTTTCCATCAGATCACCTCCCCAACAGCGAATACTTGCTTCAGGATCTTCTGCACGCAATGCCTTTATAAGGTTAGATCCGTGTAGATCGCCAGATGCTTCCCCAGCTATGATGTAGTACTTCATCTCAGAATACCTTATAGTACAATATGATAAGAGCTGTTAGCAATGTAGCCACTAAAACTCCTTTGGCTCGTTGGTCTCTTCTTAATCTTAAAAATGCAAAAAAGGCCAGCAGGTTAAGAATGGCGCCAAGTGCCAAAAGGCTGCCCAAATATCCCTGAGCATTTGCCACTTCAAAAGTTTCTGTTATCCCCATTTCTGAGAACAATAAAATATAAAGCAGAGTACCTATTGTGTTGGCAATAAGTCCAACTACAAACCCAATGATCACTTCTTTCTTAGTATTCATCTAAATTCCAAGTATTAATATCTTGTATAGTATGATGTGCCGTTAGGTCGAATTGTGTGGGCACAACAGAAATAAATCCTTGAGATAGAGCCCATTCATCAGTATCTTCTCCTTTATCCAGGAGTTGAAATTCTCCGGTAAGCCAATAATAGTCCTTCCCTGACGGATTTGTACGTTTGTCAAATTTTTCCTTCCAATTCGCCCGGGCTTGTCTGCAAACCTTAATACCTTTTATTTCTCCCTCACCTACCTTGGGAATATTTACATTGAGAACTACGCCTTTTGGAATGCCATTTTGTAGCGCTTCGGCCACTATTTGTTTTATGGCTTCCTGTGCAGGGGCAAAATCAGCTTCCCAGGAATAGTCACATAACGAAAACCCAATGGCAGGAATTCCTTCAATTCCGGCTTCAATAGCAGCACTCATAGTACCCGAATAAATAACATTGATAGAGGCATTGGATCCGTGATTAATACCACTGACACAGATATCGGGTCTTCTTTCCAATAATTCCTGCAGGGCCAGTTTTACACAATCTGCGGGCGTACCACTACAACTATATTCCTTAACAGCATCTTTTGAGGTATCAAAGACCACTCTTTTAGAATATAGCGTATTATCGAGGGTTATGGCATGTCCCATACCAGATTGAGGGCTGTCCGGGGCAACCACCACAACCTCCCCAAGCTCCTGCATACTCTTCACCAGGGCACGTAAGCCGGGAGCCGTTATTCCATCATCATTGGTTACCAAGATCAAAGGTTTGCTCATGCTGTATACTTTACGGCGTAAAAATACGTTTTTACTCAGGATTACCTCGGATAGCCTTTAACAAAAAATTATCGTCAGGGGCGTTTAATGGCATGGTTTTTTCTATATCTTAGGGAATTGATTACTTTTATTAAGAGTGGGTTTTAAAAGGCATTTCACAATGTTAGCTGAACCTGAATGAAAAAAATATATACATGAAAAAGAATCTTGTTTTAGGCTTTTTAGCCGTTCTTATTGCAGTTGCCTCTTGTAGTTTTACCAATAAGACGTTTGAAAGCAATGATAAAGACAAACTTTTATTAGACATCATCACTTATATCCTTGAAAAGGGTCATTATGCGCCAAAAGACATCAATGATGATTTTTCGGTGAGCGTTTTTGAAGATTTTATCGATGTACTAGATCCTACTAAGCGCTACTTTCAGGCCGAAGATATCAGGGACTTTGAGCAATATAAGTTTCAGATCGATGATCAGATAAAGAATACTGATATTTCGTTTTTTAACCTGGTGCAAGAGCGCTATAAAAAGCGAATGGACGAAATAAAGGTTATTAGTATGGAGGTCCTGGATGAACCTTTTGACTATACCGTAGAGGAAAGCATTAATTCTGATTACGACAAGAGACCATTCACTAATTCCAAATCTGAACTGAGGGAACGATGGAGAAAACAACTGAAATTCTGGACCCTTAATACATTCGACACAAAGTTAAAGGACGAGATCCAAAAGAAAAAGGACGATCCTAACTACAAGTCACTCTCAATGAAGGAAGTGGAAAAGGAATCCAGGGAGGGAACTCGTAGGCAATTAATGGAGTGGTTCGACGCTGTGGAGAATCTTGATCGTATGGATCTTTATGTGCAATTCATCAACACTATTGTAGATAAATTCGACCCTCATACCGCTTATTTTGCCCCTGAAGACAAAGACTATTTTGACAGGCAGATTTCCGGTCGTTTCGAGGGTATTGGAGCACGCCTCCAACAAGAAGCAGAAGGTGCCAAGATTGTTGAGATCATTTCAGGAGGTCCGGTATGGAGAGGGCAACTCCTTGAAGTTGGCGATGAGATCATTGAAGTAGGACAGGCCAATGAAACCTCTATAAATATAGTGGGTATGCCATTAGATGATGCAGTAAAGCTTATTAAAGGCCCCAAAGGGACCACTGTAAATCTTACTGTACGTAAAGTAGATGGTACTATTGAAGAGGTAGATATTGTTAGAGATGTTGTAGAGCTGGAAGAACAATATGCCAAATCGGCCAAAGTGATTAAAAAGGATGATAAATTCGGATTGATCCAACTTCCCGGATTTTATGCAGATTTCAAAGATTACGCAGGCAAGAATGCTGCCAGTGATGTAGCAAAAGAGATAGAGCGCTTGAAAGAAGAAGGGATAGAAGGACTGATCCTTGATCTTCGTGATAATGGAGGCGGTTCGCTGAGGACAGCTATAGATATGGCCGGATTATTCATAAAGGACGGACCAGTAGTTCAGGTGCGGGCTTCTGATAATGATAAGATGGTCTATGATGACAAAGATGAACGAATTCAGTGGGACGGACCTTTGGTTATCCTCGTAAACGAATTTTCAGCCTCCGCTTCAGAAATTCTTGCGGCCGCAATGCAAGATTATAAAAGAGCGATCATCATAGGAAGTAACCAAACCTTTGGGAAAGGAACTGTACAAACAATGTATCCTTTAGAGAACGTGGTTCATGTAAATGAATACGGAGATCTTGGAGCTATAAAAGTAACTATTCAGAAGTTTTATCGGATAAATGGGGAATCTAATCAGTTGGAAGGCGTTAAGAGTGATGTTGTGATCCCGGATCGCTATCGATATATTGTGTTAGGTGAAAAAGGACAGGCAAATGCCCTGAATTGGGATAAGATAGAACCTGCCAGATACAAGGTATGGGATGGGTATATCGATTTCAAAAAAACTGTTGAGGAGAGTAACAAGAGAATTGCAGCCAATTCACAGATCAAACTTATTGAGGAAAATGCCAAATGGCTAAAGGAGCAACAAGACGAAACCTCCATGCCTTTGAACTACGATCTTTACAAGGCGCGTGATAAAGAAAGAAGGGCCAAATCAGATTACTTTAAAAAGTTGTCTGAGTATGATTCTCAACTAAATTTCGAATCCTTAAAATATGAGCAGGAGTTGTTTACACAAGATTCTGTATTGAGGGAAAAGAGAGATCGCTGGCATATAAATCTGGCTAAGGATGTTTATATAGAAGAAGCTATCAACGTATTAAGAGACCTTAAGATCAGTAATATAAAGAATGATAAATTAGCCCACGTAAAGGGATAATTTACAAATTACTACATACATAAAAGGGCCCGTTTCAGGGCCCTTTTTTTATAAATTAAATCAGAATATTTCTTCAGAATAGTTCAGTTACAGAACTATATATTTGGGTGAGAAGGCTTTCAGGTTGTTTTTAGTTTATCCATATGC
>JABDQS010000324.1 GCA_013042125.1 Eudoraea sp. | reverse complement strand
CTTACGGAGCGCGTTCGAAATTTTTATCCAGACAGTATTTTCGTAAAACGCCTTGGGATCCCGGAAGAAAGCATAGCAGATTTTATGTACTATTGTGAGGTAGATGAACAGTTCGATTCAATAGTAGCAACAGACGATCAGATGAAGATCCTTAATTTACTGGTCCTAAAGAGCAAGGACTATCGAAAAAATAATCGTTTGGAATAAATACAAATGGCACGTGAATTGCTCTTAATATATCAAAATAAATAAAATGCAATTTGGAATAAAAGGACTTTTCTTATTGATATTGCCTCTTCTTATGCTTTTTGGGGCACACAAGTTCTACGTAAGTGTCACCAACATAGAATACTATGAAAAAGGAAAGGCATTGCAGATAACGAGTCGGGTTTTTATCGACGACTATGAAAAGGTACTGGAAGAACGCTATGATGTAAAGACGTTGATAGGCACTCATGAAGAATTATCGAATGCAGATGAATACATCGAGAAATATCTAAATGCCAAGTTTCTTGTGAAGATCAACGGGAAACCAACTCCCTATCAGTTCCTTGGTAAAAAATTTGATAATGACATAATGATCTGCTTTCTGGAGATCCCGGACATTTCATTAGAACAGTTGGAAACTATAGAAATTCAGAACGAACTTTTGATGGATATTTTTGAGGAGCAAAAAAACATCTTACACTTCAAGATCCTTGAAAAGAAAAAGAGTTTTGTACTCATCAGGGAAAGTAATAAAGGAATGTTAATCTTCTGAGCTATCGGACCTAATCTCCTTAAAAAATATTATTTTCCCGACCGGAAAAATATCAATTCAATAATACTTCATGAATAAAATAAGATTTTACACCACTGCAGGGCTAATTCTGTTCATTTCCATCCTTTTCGCTCAGGAGGAAACTACCAAAGAACGTGCCCCCGGACATTTAAATCAAAGCAAATTCAAGCAGATGTATGAGGAGTTTGCTACTCCAAACATGTACAGGTCGGCCTCCGGGACACCTGGTCCTAACTATTATCAGCAGCAAGCCGATTACAAGATGGATATTGAGTTGGATGATAAGAATGCAAAGATATACGGAGAGGAAACCATTACATATCACAACAATGCACCTGAAGCGCTCGAATTCCTCTGGTTACAGTTAGATCAGAACGTTCGTGCCAAAGATTCAAAATCGCCCTTGAGAAATGGGAATGGAGTAAATGTTGCCTATACGACAGGGTCCTTTGCCAAGGAGTTTATGAGTAGTGGATTTGACGGGGGATTTAATATAGAATATGTGAAGGATGCCAATGGTAAACCGCTTCCCTATACGATCAATCAAACCATGATGCGGGTAGATCTGGCCAATCCCTTGAAAAGTGGGGAAAAAGTCTCTTTTTCTGTAAAATGGTGGTACAATATTCCCAATCACACAGTAGACAGAGCCCGATCCGGATATGAATATTTTGAGAAAGATGGGAATAGAGCCTATGTCATTGCCCAGTTCTTCCCAAGGATGGCAGTATATAGTGATGTAGAAGGCTGGCAAAATCACCAGTTCTGGGGAAGTGGGGAATTTGCCCTTCCTTTTGGAGATTACGACGTGAATATCACGGTCCCTGCAGATCATACGCTAGATGCCACAGGGGTGTTGCTGAATCGTAAAGAAGTTTTTAGCAAAGAAATGATGAATCGCTATGAGCAAGCTAAGAAGTCGTACGACAAACCGGTGCTTATAGTAACACAGGAAGAGGCAGAAGCTGCTGAAAAAGGTTTTTCTGAGGAGAAGAAAACCTGGAAATTCAGAGCTGAAAATGTCCGCGATTACGGTTTCGCTACCTCCCGAAAATTTATCTGGGATATGCAGGCCGTAAAGATTGGGAATAAAGATGTGATGGCCGTCTCGCTTTATCCAAAAGAAGGGAATCCATTGTGGGAAGAACTATCTACAAAGGCCGTTGCCAGTACATTGAAATCATATTCATCTCATACATTCGATTATCCATATCACAAGGCCATTTCTGTTCATGCAAAGAATCAGGGGATGGAATACCCAATGATCTGCTGGAACTACGGAAGACCAAATGAAGATGGGACCTATTCTGATAGGACCAAATACGGTATGATAAGTGTGATCATTCATGAAGTAGGTCACAACTTCTTTCCAATGATCGTGAATTCCGATGAGCGCCAATGGGGCTGGATGGACGAAGGATTAGATACTTTTATGCAATATCTGGCAGAGCAGGAGTTTGGTGAAGAATTCCCGGAAGTCATTTCTCCAAATGAGAAATACCCGTCTAGAAGAGGAGATCCTTCCAAAATAGTGCCTTATATGAGTGGCGATCAAAGCACTATTTCGCCCATCATGTCCAATCCGGAAAATGTGTATAAGTTAGGTCCAAACGCGTATGCTAAACCAGCTACAGCATTGAATATCCTCAGGGAAACTGTAATGGGGCGAGAGTTGTTCGATCATGCTTTTAAAACATATTCTCAACGATGGATGTTTAAACATCCTACTCCAGAAGATTTCTTCCGCACAATGGAAGATGCCTCTGCGGTTGACCTGGACTGGTTTTGGAGAAGTTGGTTCTACACTACGGATTATGTGGATATAGGCGTGAAAGGCGTAAAAAAATACTATGTAAGCAACAAGCCGGGTAATGATATGCAGGAATATATGGCGGCCAGAAATTTAACGGAAGCCGATCTTCCACCACTAGTATATCTTGTTGATGCCGAAAGCGAGGAATTCGACCAGACAATGACCGCTATGGCACCCAGTGAAGTTTCAGTACCACTTAAGGAATTTATGATGGATAACCTGACCGTTGAGGAAAGGACTTCGGTACAAGAACCTAAGTACTTTTATGAAATTACCTTTGATAAACCAGGTGGTATCCCTATGCCACTAATCGTTGAGTATACCTATGCAGACGGAAGTACGGAGAATGTTACGTATCCGCCTGAAATTTGGAGGAAGAACGATGCCGAGGTAAAAAGAGTAATTTCTTCTCAGCAAGAGATCGTTGGGATCGTAGTAGATCCAAAGGCAGAAACAGCAGATATTGACGTTACCAATAATAGCTGGCCCAAGACGGAAGCTCCTTCGGAGTTCAATCAATTTAAAGAAGGTATTAAAGGAGAATAATCTTCGTTATGTATATATGAAATGGTCCTGACTATTTTTGGTCGGGACCTTTTTATTTTATAAAAGGGTTCTAAACTTGATTATATTTGTAGTATGCAAGCGATGGTAATTTTATTTATTAGTGGTGCAGAGATCTTCTTCATCATGTTCATTGTGGTCATGGTCTTTGGCGCCGACAAGATCCCGGGTATCGCCAAAGGACTGGGAAAAGGAATGCGACAATTAAAAGATGCCACGGAAGATATTAAGCAGGAGATCAAAAAAAGTGCTGATAAACAAGGAATTGATACAAGCATTGCCGACGATATAAAAAAGGAAATGAATCAGGTGAAAAAGAATATTGAGGATGTTTCCGGGACCATCAAAAGAGGTAAATAGCAGATGTGGGAAAGGCTATTACAATGGGACCGAGATACCTTTATCTACCTGAATAGCCTTGGAATTGAAGAATACGACTGGTTTTGGTCGCTTACAACTCATATCACCACATGGATCCCATTATTTATATTGTTTTTCCTGCTACTTTTGCTTAAATATCCCAGGAAAGAGGCATTCTCTATGATTCTGATGACGGTTTTATTATTGGGATTCGTTTTGGGCCTTATGGAGATGACTAAATCCCTTATAGCCAGACTTCGTCCCAATAATAATGAAGAGATCAGTACATTTATCCGTATACTGAGCAGACCAAATGACTTTAGTTTTTTCTCTGGGCATGCGTCAAGCTCTTTTGCTATTACAACACTGATCGTCCTTTTTCTTCGAAAAAAATTTAGATGGGCCTTTGTCTTCTTTCTATGGCCGCTACTTTTTTCTTTGAGTAGGATCTATGTGGGGGTGCATTACCCATTGGATCTGATCGTTGGTGCCCTGGTGGGACTCTTAATGGCAATCTTTTTTTACAAGATCTACAATCGATTTATAGTACCCTACTTAGCGTTAGACCGTCCCTGATAGGTAGCATTACTGTTTCCACTCTGGGGTCTTCTTTAAGCATCTGGTTGTATTGCAGGAGAGCTTTGGTAGCCTTGTCCTTAGCTTCTAAAGGTTCTACAACTTTTCCGGACCATAAAACATTATCCGATAAGATGATACTGCCCTTTCCCGTCTTGGGTATTACACTTTCAAAATACCGGACATACTCTTTTTTTTCTGCATCAATAAATACAAGATCGAACTGTTGATCAAGGGAAGGAATAATGTCCAGTGCATCTCCTGTATATTGTTTAATACGATCAGAGAATCCGGCCTTTTTGAAATACTTATTTTGTATTCCCGCTAATTCTTCATTGACGTCTATCGTATGTAGTTGTCCGTGTGTAGCAAGCCCCTCCGCCAGGCATAAGGCAGAATAACCTGTATAGGTTCCAATCTCCAAAATATTGATGGGCCTGATAATTTTAGACAGCATACTGAGTACCCTGCCCTGGTAATGGCCGGTCATCATCCTGGGTTGAATAACTTTCAAATGGGTCTCCCTGCTAAGCTCGGCTAAATAAGAGGGCTCATTCTCTGTGTGAGTCGTGATATACTCCTGAATTGTTTCCGACAGAAAATGCATGCTGTTCTTTTTGTAAAAATAGGCTTTTTGACCTACTTTGTTGTGTCCATCATTATCTTCACAATTATGAAAAATTTCCTTATCAGGGAGGCGGTCAAGAGTGATCTCCCAACACTCTTGCAGTTTGAACAGGCACTTATTGAAGCCGAACGCCCGTTTGATCATACCATTCGAAATGGGCCTCTGCACTACTACGACCTAAAGGAGTTAATAGCTAACAAAGAGGTAAAGTTGGTGGTGGCCGTCGTGGATGAACAAATAGTAAGTTCAGGATTTGGCATCGCCAAAACCGCAAGATCATATTTGGATCACGAGCAATACGCTTATCTGGGATTTATGTATACGCTTCCGGGATACCGCGGAAAAGGCATCAATGGCAAGATAGTGGAAGTACTTAGGAACTGGGCCAAAAGTGAAGGGTTATTGGAGGTTAGGTTAACCGTGTATCAGGAGAACACACCGGCCATAGCTGCCTATGAAAAAGTCGGGTTTAAAAAACATATCATTGAGATGCGAATTACTTCGGCTGAACAGGAATCAAAAGGATAGGCACTTAGTTTTACAGGAGTGTTGTATTTTTGCGCAAAACACGGCTATGAAGTTTCAGAACACCTTATCTTTTGCACGGGAGCTTGATGCTCAGGATGCTTTGGCCCCCTACAGGAATGAGTTTTATTTTCCCAAGGTAAAGGGTTCAGAAGTAATTTATTTTACGGGAAATTCACTTGGATTGCAACCAAAGAGAACTCAGGCCTATGTAGATGAGATCATGAAAGATTGGCGGGAGTTGGCTGTAGAAGGGCATTTCTATGCTGACAAACCGTGGTGGGATTATCATGAACGCCTTGCAGAACCTCTGGCAAAAGTTGTAGGTGCTAAACCTGCAGAGATATCGGTTATGAATACCCTGACTGTTAATCTTCATCTGCTCATGGTTTCTTTTTACAGACCTACCAAAAAACGCTATAAGATCTTATGCGAGGAAAAAGCATTTCCATCAGATCAATACATGTTCCAAAGCCAGATAAAGTTTCACAAGCTGGATATTTCCGATACTCTTATAGAGATCAAAAAACGTGAGGGCGAAAATTTTTGGCGAACGGAAGATGTGCTGGCCAAAATAAATGAGGTGGGAGATGAGCTTGCTTTGGTCTTGATTGGTGGTGTCAATTATTACAATGGGCAGGTATTTGATATGAAGACCATTACACGAGCAGCTAAGAAAGCCGGAGCTTTTGTAGGATGGGATCTGGCCCATGCAGTGGGAAACATTGAACTTCAGCTTCACGATTGGGATGTAGATTTTGCAGCATGGTGCAGTTATAAATATATGAACAGCGGGCCCGGAAATGCCTCCGGTATTTATATTCATGAACGTTATTTGAACAGGCGGGACATTCCCCGATTTGAAGGGTGGTGGGGAACAAAGAAAGAAACGCGTTTTTTAATGCAACCGCAATTCGATCCTATGGAAACAGCCGATGCCTGGCAAATCAGTTGTGCCCCGGTTTTGGCTATAGCTCCTTTTCTGGCTTCCCTGGAAATGTTTGAGGAGGTAGGCATGCAGGCTCTGATCAAAAAACGAAATCTGATCGTCTCATATTTAGAATTTGTGCTAGAGGAAATTGATAAGGAAGTAGACAGCTCATTCGAAATAATCACTCCAGAAGATCGAGGTACACAACTCTCTGTTTTTCTGCATGGCGAAGGCCGGCCACTTTTCGATTATCTCATGGAGAACGGCGTAATTACCGACTGGAGGGAACCCAATGTGATCCGTTTGGCCCCTGCACCTTTCTATTGCTCTTATGAAGATATGTATCGCTTCGGACAAATATTGAAGAAGGGTATTTTAAAAAAGTAAGTACCTTCAACGATCTTTAAATCCTGGTTCCTATGAGATCCTTACGGTTAATTTTGTCTAACCCAAGATATTTTGGTCCGGCATGGGCATTTGCCAGCCTGAATATTCTCTTTGGTACCTGGGCAATTTATATTCCAACAGTAAAAGAAGATCTGGGAATTGATAAAGCCACATTGGGCATTGCCTTGTTTTTCCTTTCATTTGGAGTGTTCACTGTCTTTCCCGTGGCTTCAAGGATCATAAATCGCCTAGGGGTAGGCAGGGCCACCTGGGCAGGCATCATATTACTCTGTATTTCTGCAATTTTTCCGCTAATGGCCAACAGTTTTGTTACCCTGGCCATAGCGTTGTTCTTTTTTGGTTCAGCCAATGGATTTTTAGATATCTCAATGAATACATTAGTTACCGAGATTGAAAAGGAGGATAAAGTAAATTTTATGTCGGCTTCACACGGCTTTTTCAGTTTAGGCGGTGTAATCGCAGGATTGGGAAGTTTTTTGATCCTTGTATTTGGAAATAGAATGTTGCATATGCTGTTGGCAATTGCCCTTGTTTTTGGCATAAATGTCATATTTCATAAAAGGTATAAGCACATTATCGCGGCACCTATAGAAAAGGAGCCATTTAGTTTTCGAAATTTTAAACCACTTATACTATTAGGCGTTGTGTCCTTTGTGATCATGGGTAGTGAGGGAGCTATTGTAGATTGGAGTGGCCTCTTTCTAAAAGAAGTTTCTCTGGCTCCTGAAGCTATATGGGGTGCCGGATTCTTAGGTTTTCAAGTTATGATGACCCTTGGCCGTTTCCTTGGAGATGCAATCAGTGCTCGTATAGGCTCTGTTAAGATAGTGGCACTGGGATCTACCATCGCAATTATGGGGTATATAGCGGTATTATTGGCCAACACTTATTTAGCGATCCTTGGTTTTGCTTTAACAGGTCTTGGTTTTTCGGTGATCATTCCGGAACTCTTTAGGATAGGTGGAAACGTAAGGGGAGTTGAATCTTCGCAGGGCGTCGCATTCATTGCCGGAACGGGCTATTCCGGCTTTCTGTTAGGTCCTGTGATACTCGGGTTTTTGGCTGAACAATTTTCACTTAACACCAGTTTTATGGTACTCTTGGGTGGTGTTATTGTTGTCCTGGGAACAACCATTCTCCTAAAGAGAAATACGAAAAAGGCAAGCTGAGCCTATTTTAGAACTTCTACATCCGTGAAATACAGGGAGAAATTTCCCTCCTTATTCTTATGCATCCTTGAGATAGTAAGACCATTGATAGCTTCATAACCTTCCCAGGTTGTTGTACTGGAAGGTTCCGGGCTATTGCTTTTGCGGAAGACCCATTCTTTGACCCTGTAATCATTGTCCAAATAAAAGTCATAAGCGTCACCGGGGGTATAGCCGCCATCATTGCCATACACAACGGTAAGTTTGGGTAATGAATCATTGCTTATTGGGGCAAGGGAAGTCTCTTGAAAAGTATAGCTGAGGTTATTCTGATCCCATAAGATGTTAATGGGTGCCAATAGCCAATATTTGTCATTAATAAATGCTGCATCGGCTCTTGTAGCTATACTGTCTACTGCTTTTCTATTATACGATATGGTGTCGCCATTTGAGATTCCCTGTACTTCCTGACTTTTGGTGTTCCAGACCCAGGATCTTTCAAAGTGTGTTGTATCCCGATCTACATTAAACGTAAATCTGATTTCTTTCACTTCATTCCACTGGTCATATCCATGTGCCCTGGCAACTTTTTCAAGGATTGTGTCTTCTTGTACCGGCACGGTCTTTTTCTCTGATTTGCAACTCACCAGTAGGATTAAAAGGATACAAAGAGGTAGAAGTGACTTTTTCATGATGTTTTTTTTCAAATATACTGCGTTTTTAACTTATGTACTTCCGTTGATTTTGGAGTGTTAAAAAAATCCTGAGAAATAAATCTCAGGATATATAATAAATAATATGGCAGGAATTTTTATTTACTCTTTACGATCAGGTCTTTGGGACGTTTGATCTGTACGATGGGGAATTCGGTCCTTCTATTTAGTTCCAATTCTTCATCGGTACAATCTTTTCGGCCTGTACAATGATTGATCAACCTTTGCTCACCATATCCTTTATAGGATAGTATCTGCTCTTTTAGGACCCCGTGTTCAATGAGGTATTCATAGGTAGATCTTGCCCTTCGTTCAGAAAGATTGTCATTATAAGCATGACTCCCAATAGGGTCTGTATGTGCTTCCAGGTGGATGATCATATCCGGATAGGTCACTGTCATTAGTTTTACCACTTTATCCAATTCTTTGGCTGCATCCGGGCGTATGTCACTTTTATTAAAATCGAAATAGATCTTATTGAGATCAGCCAGTAATTTTACATCCATGACCGGTTCCAACGTAATATTTTGAGAAATTATTTTTGTTGTCAATGGCGTTGTATAGGTATTAAAGTAAACATTCTTGGTAGGATGTGTCCTCCGAGATGCTTCAATCACATAGTTTCGTTCCCTGTTAATATACATGCGGTAATACCCATTGGAATCTGTAAGGGCTTCGCCTTCCAGAGCACCATTCTTTTGGTTGTAGATTGCGATTTTAACACTGTCTAGCGGTTTCAAATTCACACCATCTATTACGTAACCTTCTAACGAAAGTTCCGGGGTAAATTTAAACTTATAGATATCATCTCCGCCCAGTCCTCCTTCTCTGTTAGAACTAAAATAACCGTTGATACCGTTTTCATGGGCATAAAAGGCAAAGTCGTCGCTGGGAGAGTTCACCGGCGTACCCAAATTCACTACATCTACAATTTCATCATTTTCATTGCTGATAGTTGAGAAAATATCTAATTGACCGAAACCTACATGGCCGTCTGAAGAAAAGAACAAGACACCTTCATTATTCATAAAAGGAAACATTTCATCTCCTTCTGTATTTACTACAGGTCCGGCATTGACAGGGCTGCCAATACCTCCTCTGGGGTGGATTTCGGAATAATAAATATCTGTACCCCCATAACCACCAGGTCTGTCTGAAGTAAAGTACAAACGTGTACGACCCGGACTTACAAATGGGTGACCCGTTGAGTAGTAGTCACTATTTATTCGAAGGTTCCTGTTTTCTTTCCAAACGCCTTTCTCTTTTTTGGCGCTGAAGATCTTAAGATTCAGCTCATCTTCCGCTCCATACGCCTTTTTGTTCTTGAAGTAGTTGTTTCGTGTAAAATAAACAACAGTATCATTTTTGTAATCTGTGGAAAAGACAAGCGAACTTTCATGAAATCTTGTATTGATATCGCCTTTGATTTTCTCCGGAACAGATTCCGGATCATTTTCCTTTACCATAAAAATATCCAGCCAGGGTTCTTCATTCCAACCGTATTCATCTCCTTCAACCAGATCTTTTCTTGAAGATGAGAAATATAGATATTCTCCCTCCACAAAAGCACCAAAATCACTTTCACTTGTATTGAAATGAACGGAATTAACATCATAGCGTTCTCTACTATTGAAAACAACAGAGGCCAAATTGCCATCCTTTAGAAATCGTTTTACTCGGGAATCGTTCTTATTGTATTTCTTGTATTTCCGCAACCAGGTGGCTGCTTTGTCTAACTGACCGTCACTATACAGGGCCATGCCATATTTGAAATAGTAATCTGTAGGGATACTGGTCTTATTGATCACTACCTCAAAATGAGGTAATGACTTTTTAAAATCGCGTATCAGCAGATAGCATTCAGCCAAACGTTGGTGAGCGTAGTCAATATTGAAATTACCTTTTACCATCTTCTCATATTCATCGATGGCTTTAATGTATTGAAACTGGCCAAAGTAATAATCGCCACGTTTCTGTGCTCCGTATTGAGCGTGTCCCGTGGTAATGACCATGGAAAAAATTAGTGTGAATACTATGTTTGCTAGGTGTCTCATAGAGAATATCTTTTTTAGAAGTATCTGGGTGATTTAGCCGGACCTTTTTGTTTGAAAAGGGTCTCATAGATCAGTATGATCTCATGGGTTCCGGTAGAGTAGGGCCTAATTTCACCGGTTGGCATGTCATAGGCATATCCCAATCTAAAGTCTTTTGATATCTGGAAATCGAGGAGTGCTCCAAAACCATCGGCATTGTTAAAGCGGTAGGAAGCACCCACCCAAAGTTTGTCATAAAATAAAAAGTGAGCGGAAACATCCATACTGGTTGGTGCTCCGTTTGTAATTTTAGACAGGACAGAAGGTCTGAACTTAACAGTAGGAGACAGATCCAGAACCAATCCTGCAATAGAATAATAGCTGGGACGTTCCAGGGCTTCAAACTCTCCTTGATTTAGGTCTGTTGTAAGTATTCTGGGGGATGAGATCCCAACGTACCATCTGTTGGTACTCAAATAAACACCAGCTCCAAAATTGGGTGACCATTGGTTAAAACTGGATGCAAAAAATGCATCATTACTATCTGGAGTCTCTAATTGATAGTTGGTAACACCCGCTTTTAATCCAAACGAAAGTTTTGCTTTCAGACTCACTGGAACGGTATATGAAAAATCACCATATACGTAATTGGTACTTTCGAAGCCCAGTCTATCACTGATGTACGAAAGTCCCAAACCCAGCCGGTCATTTCTCATAGGAGCGTGCAATGAAAAGGTGCTTGTCCTTGGATTTCCATCGATCCCAACCCACTGATTTCTGTGCAGTGCAGTTACGTTCAGAGTCTCCCTGCTTCCTGCATAGGCAGGATTCACAGAGATAGTGTTGAACATATAC
>JABDQS010000321.1 GCA_013042125.1 Eudoraea sp. | reverse complement strand
TCCTACCCCTTGTCCAAAATCCTTCAATTGTCTGGCTCCGATGTTGGAGGTCATTATAATGATTGTATTTCTGAAATCGATCTTCCTGCCCAAACTATCGGTAAGGAATCCATCATCTAAGACCTGCAGCAACATATTAAAGACATCGGGATGTGCTTTTTCAACCTCATCCAGCAGGATCACAGAGTAGGGCTTACGTCTTACTTTCTCTGTAAGTTGACCTCCCTCTTCATAGCCTACATATCCGGGAGGTGCACCTACTAATCTGGAAATGGCGAATTTCTCCATGTATTCGCTCATATCTATCCTTATCAGCGCATCTTCAGAATCGAATAGCTCTTTGGCCAGAACTTTTGCCAATTGAGTTTTACCAACCCCGGTCTGTCCAAGGAAAATAAAAGATCCAATAGGTTTATTGGGATCCTTAAGTCCGGCTCTGTTACGCTGAATAGCTTTGGCTACTTTAGCCACTGCTTCATCTTGCCCAATTACGTTCGCTTTGATAAGCGCAGGTAATTCAGCAAGTTTGTTGCTTTCAGTTTGAGCGATCTTATTGACAGGTATACCGCTCATCATGGACACGACATCGGCCACATTATCTTCGGATACGGTTTCCCTGTGAAGCTTACTGTCCTCTTCCCATTTTTCCTGAGCAATGGCCAGGTCCTTCTCTAATCGTTTTTCATCATCCCTCAATTTAGCAGCTTCTTCATAACGTTGTTTTTTAACAACGGTATTCTTCAGTTCCCTAACATCATCTAATTGCTTTTCTAATTCAAGGATCTGTTTTGGCACATCCATATTTACAATATGTACACGAGACCCTGCCTCATCCATAGCATCAATTGCCTTGTCTGGAAGAAAACGATCTGTCATGTATCTATTCGTGAGCTTTACACACGCCAGGATAGCTTCGTCTGTATAAATCACGTTGTGGTGATCCTCATATTTACTCTTTATGTTTTGCAAGATCTCAATGGTCTCCACTACGGTGGTAGGTTCTACCATCACTTTTTGGAATCTGCGTTCCAAAGCCCCATCTTTTTCTATATACTGCCTGTATTCGTCCAGGGTAGTAGCACCTATACATTGAATTTCACCTCGTGCCAGCGCAGGTTTAAACATATTGGAAGCATCCAGACTTCCTGTTGCCCCGCCTGCACCTACTATGGTGTGGATCTCATCTATAAATAAGATGACATCGTCATTCTTTTCAAGTTCATTCATCACCGCCTTCATCCTTTCTTCAAATTGACCACGGTATTTAGTACCGGCGACCAAAGAAGCGAGATCCAGAGTAACGACTCTTTTATTGTATAGGATTCGCGATACTTTCTTATTGATGATCCTAAGGGCAAGTCCTTCCGCAATAGCACTTTTACCAACCCCGGGTTCTCCAATAAGGAGTGGGTTGTTCTTTTTTCTTCTGCTCAGGATCTGAGAAACCCTTTCTATTTCTTTTTCTCTCCCTACAACAGGATCTAATTTGTTCTGTTCTGCTAATTGGGTAAGATCACGACCAAAATTGTCAAGGACCGGTGTCTTAGACTTTTTGCTGCCTTTCTGAGAGGCCGTTGACCCATAAGAAGCTTCCTTGCCTTCTGAAGGTTCATCAGAATCGCTCGGGAATGATTCTGAGGTAGGGGAATCAATATAATCATCATCACTGGTGATCATTGATTTGAACTGTTCCTTAACCCCATCGTAATCTACTTTCAATTTGTGAAGCAACTTGGTAGTTGGATCGTTCTCGTTGCGCAGGATGCACAGCAATAGATGTGCAGTGTTAATAGAGGAGCTCTGAAAAAGTTTAGCCTCCAGAAATGTTGTTTTCAATGCGCGCTCAGCCTGTCTTGTCAGATGAAGGTTCTTTTTGTCTTTTTGAGTACTTCCCGGATTCGGATTGGCCGGACTCAAAATTTCCACCTTACGTCTAAGATGATCAAGGTCCACATCTAAAGCATCGAGAATACTAATGGCCTTCCCATTACCATCACGGAGTAAACCCAGCATAAGGTGCTCGGTACCAATGAAATCATGTCCCAGCCTTAATGCCTCCTCTTTGCTGTAAGCGATTACGTCTTTTACTCTTGGTGAAAAATTATCGTCCATATATTTTCCTTAATTCACTTTAAAATTACTAAAACTTACTCTAAGAACGTCAAATACCGTACCTATATTAGTTTAACATGGCCTAAATGACGAAAAAATGCTCGATTTACAAAAAAATTAACATCCTAATTATCAACTAAATCACCCTCGTATCATGTTAATAAATTCTTCAATAAAGTCCGAGTTTTGTTCTACCTAAGCTATCATTTTGCGTATATTGCCCCGATGTTTTAATCACTCAAAAACAATAGGATTTTTTTATGGCGGAAGGAGAAAAGTTAATCCCGATAAACATTGAAGATGAGATGAAATCTGCCTACATTGATTATTCAATGTCGGTCATAGTGTCACGAGCCTTACCTGATGTCAGGGACGGATTAAAACCTGTGCACAGAAGAGTGCTTTACGGCATGCATGAATTAGGCGTAAGGTCTAACAGTTCCCATAAAAAATCGGCCCGTATTGTCGGGGAAGTTCTTGGAAAGTATCACCCTCATGGGGATACTTCGGTCTATGATTCTATGGTGAGGATGGCCCAGGAATGGAGTCTGCGCTATATGTTAGTGGACGGACAGGGTAATTTTGGTTCCATTGACGGGGATAGTCCGGCCGCTATGCGTTATACGGAAGCCCGTATGCGCAAGATCGCTGACGAGATGCTTACCGATATTGATAAGGAAACGGTAGACCATCAATTAAATTTTGACGATTCATTACAGGAACCCACGGTACTTCCTGCCAGGATTCCCAACTTACTGATAAACGGAGCTTCCGGAATTGCAGTGGGAATGGCAACCAATATGCCACCGCATAATCTTTCTGAGGTTGTAGACGGTACGGTAGCCTATATTGAAAACAATGACATTGAGATCGATGAACTCATAACGCACATCAAAGCACCCGATTTTCCAACCGGGGGGATCATTTACGGTTATGATGGTGTCAAAGAGGCATTCCACACAGGAAGAGGACGAATTGTCATGCGCGCCAAAACTCAATTTGAGGAAGTACAGGGAAGGGAATGTATCATAGTTACTGAAATTCCCTATCAGGTGAATAAGGCCGATATGATCAAGAAAACGGCAGACCTGGTCAATGATAAGAAAATTGAAGGAATAAGCAATATACGAGATGAGAGCGATCGCAATGGGATGCGTATTGTTTATATTCTGAAACGGGATGCTATTCCTAACATAGTTTTAAACACACTGTTTAAATACACAGCACTTCAGTCTTCTTTTAGTGTGAACAATATTGCCCTTGTTAAAGGGAGACCACAATTGTTGAACGTAAAGGAGATGATCGGCTTTTTTGTGGACCATCGCCATGAGGTGGTCGTCAGAAGAACCAAGTACGATCTTAAAAAAGCTGAGGACAGGGCTCATATCCTGGAAGGACTCATTATTGCATCAGACAATATTGATGAGGTGATAAAGATCATCAGAGCTTCTTCTAATGCAGATGAGGCGAGGGAGAATTTGATGGAACGCTTTAAACTGACAGAAATTCAGGCGAAGGCAATCGTAGAAATGAGGCTAAGGCAGCTTACCGGCCTTGAACAGGATAAATTACGCACAGAATACGAGGATATTCTAAAAACCATTGAAAACTTAAAAGATATTCTGGCCAATAAGGACAGGAGAATGCAGATCATCAAAGATGAACTTCTTGAAGTAAAGGAGAAGTTCGGGGATGAAAGACGTTCGGAGATCAATTTTGCCGGGGGCGACCTGAGCATTGAAGATATGATCCCGGATGAGCAGGTAGTGATCACTATTTCGCATGCAGGCTATATCAAAAGAACACCGCTTTCTGAATACAAAACACAAAATAGAGGGGGTGTTGGTCAAAAGGCCTCATCTACCCGAAATGAGGATTTCCTTGAACACCTATTCGTAGGGACCAACCATCAGTATATGTTGTTCTTTACACAGAGCGGTAAATGTTTCTGGATGCGCGTTTATGAGATACCCGAAGGAAGCAGAACATCCAAGGGACGAGCCATACAGAATCTTATCAATATAGAAAATACAGACAAGGTAAAGGCTTTTATATGTACACAAGATCTGAAAGATGAGGAGTATGTGAATAGTCATTATGTGATCATGGCTACAAAAAAGGGTACGGTTAAAAAGACCTCTCTGGAGCAGTATTCTAGACCCAGAATAAATGGGATTATAGCGATCAATATTCGTGAGGATGATGAATTGCTCGAAGCAAAACTTACCACTGGTACCAGTCAGATCTTCCTCGGGCTTAAATCAGGTAAAGCAATCCGTTTCGAGGAAAGTAAGACCAGACCTATGGGAAGAAGTGCCTCCGGTGTGCGTGGAATTAAACTTGCCAATGACGAGGATGAGGTGATAGGAATGATCTCCGTTCATAATTTTGATGATGAGATCCTGGTAGTTTCCGAGAATGGATACGGCAAACGCTCCAGTATTGAAGATTACAGGATCACCAACCGAGGTGGGAAGGGTGTAAAAACGATTTCCATCACGGACAAGACAGGTGGCCTCGTGGCTATAAAGAATGTTTCAGATTCGGACGATCTTATGATCATCAACAAATCTGGTATTGCGATCCGTATGAGCGTAGATGATCTGAGGACCATGGGAAGAGCTACACAGGGAGTAAAACTCATAAACCTTAAGGATTCAGATTCTATTGCGGCTGTTGCAAAAGTAATGAAGGATGAGGATAATCTGGAAGAAGTAGAACTGCGCGATATAGAGGTGAAAACAGAAGATGGCACGGCTCTTGATACCAATGCACCGGAAACCGAAGAATAATTAATAAACACTAATACAAATAAATAAGACAATGAAAACTAAACTATTGATTTTAATGGCCATGACGTTTAGCATGGTAGCTTTTTCCCAAAAGAATGAGCTAAAGGATGCTGAAAAAGCGTTGAAAAATGGAGATCCCACAAGTGCCAAGGCAAGTTTGGAGGCTGCTTCAGGTATGATTAGTGGGGCAGACGAACGGATGCAAGCACAGTACTATTTTGTTCGAGGGAATGTGTTTTCGGATCTTGCCAAAAAAGGTGAGGCCAGTGCCTTTGATGAGGCGGTAAAATCTTATAAAGAAGTATTGAGTATAGAAGAGAAAAGCGGAAAGCAAAAGTATAGCTCTGAGAGTACTCAGATGCTTACCGGACTAACCTCAGATCTTATCAATGCAGCCGTAGAGGATAACAACAATAAGAAATTCAAGGAAGGTGCAGACAAATTGTACATGGCTTACAATTTAAGTCCCAGAGATACCATCTACCTCTATTATGCAGCCAGCAGTGCTGTAAATGGCGGTCATTATGAACAAGCCCTTGGATACTATGAAGAATTAAAGGATCTGAATTACGATGGCAGCACTTTGGCATTCAAAGCTACGAATGTTGAAACCGGTGAGGTTGAAGAAATGAACGATAAGGTTCAAATGGATCTTATGGTAAAATCCGGAACCTATAAAGATCCTATGCAGGAAAGGACAGCTTCAAAAAGTGCAGAGATCATTAAGAATATTGCTTTGATCTACACACAGTTGGGGCAGGATGATAAGGCGCTTCAGGCATACAAAGATGCGAGGGCCAATAATCCGGATGATGTGAATCTGTTATTGAATGAGGCTAATCTTTACTACAAAATGGGTGATAAAGATACCTTTAAGACCCTCATGGGACAAGCCTCTGACATGGCTCCCGATAATCCTGATCTGCAGTACAATATTGGGGTTATAAATATGGAACAGGGAAATTTGGAAGAAGCACGAGCTGCCTACCAAAAAGCCATTTCAATCAATCCGGGCTATGTGAACGCTCAATTGAATCTATCTACCACCTATGTTAATGAGGGAAATGGTTTAATAGACGAGATGAATAGTCTGGGTAATTCCAGAGCCGATATTGCCAGATATGAAGAACTGAAAAGTCAGAAAGATGACTTATTCAGGGAAGGGGCTATAGTTCTGGAAGATGCGCTAAAGCAAAATCCGGATAATCAAGGCATATTATCTCAGTTAAAGAATATCTATGGCGCTTTGGGAGATAATGAAAACTTTATGAGGATTAAAAAACTTCTTGGAGAGTAAAACTTTGCAGTTAGAAATACAAAGCCCGGTCCTAAAGGATCGGGTTTTTTTTATAGGATCTTTTTAATGACCCTCAGGTGATGGGTGTATTCTCCTTTTTCCACATTGAAGATTCCGGTTTGGTCTAATCTGTCTATACGGACACATCCATGGGCATGGATCACATGGTTATTTTGCATTATGATCCCAACGTGAATTATTTCCCCTTCCCCGTTATCAAAAAAGGCCAGATCACCGGGAGAACTCTCTTCAACAAAACTCAATACCTCCCCTTCGTTGGCCTGCTCCTTTGCATCTCTTGGTAATCTGAAACCATTGATCTTATAAACCATTTGTACAAGGCCGGAACAGTCTATGCCAAAAGGCGACTTGCCACCCCACTGATATGGTGCATTTAAGTATTGCAGGGCAGTGGGGACCAAATGATCTTTATCCATAGTACCACTAACTAATTCTCCTTCGAAATGATGACCAAGGGTTTTGGCGTTTTGAACAACAGATCCTATGAGTACAGGGGTTAATTGGCTATTGGTATGGCTTACGAAGGCAATAAGATCGGATGAATGGGCCGGCGTCTTTTGAGCTTTCAAATCTTTATAGACCTCTTTGCTTAGGGGAGTGATCTGGTTCTTTTTGATCCATCCCTCTGTGCCATCGAAGAATACTCGTATTTTATTCCAGTCCTTTCTGTGTTCGGTGATCTTGAAAACATCACCATAGAGAAGTTGACTCAGCTGCTCACTTGCCTGATCTGTATTAGCCCTGATCGGAATAACACTCAGAGCACAAAGGCCGTAGTGATGCTTTGTCTTTTGCAAGGATCCTTATTTACGTTCCAGAATAAGCGCAGACGCCCCGCCGCCGCCATTGCAAATGGCTGCAGCACCTAATTTCCCATTATTTTGCTGTAATACACTCAATAAGGTAATCACTATACGGGCCCCGGAACATCCTAAAGGATGACCAAGCGCAACAGCACCTCCATGGACATTAACATTAGAATCCTGTAGTCCTAATAACTTCATATTGGCAAGGCCGACAACCGCAAAGGCCTCGTTAAATTCAAAATAGTCTATAGATTTAATATCCAGCTTTGCTTTTGTAAGTGCTTTGGGTAAAGCCTTGGCAGGTGCAGTTGTGAACCATTTCGGTTCCTGGGCTGCATCGGCATAACTTTTTATGCTGGCGAGTGGTGTAAGCTTTAATTCAGCTGCCTTCTCTGCACTCATCAATACCAGTGCAGCGGCCCCATCATTAATGGTAGAGGCATTGGCCGCAGTAACCGTTCCATCTTTGCTAAAGGCGGGTCGCAAGGATGGGATCTTATCCATTTTCACGTTCTTAAATTCCTCGTCTTCGGTAATTATCAAAGGCTCTCCCCGTCTTTGTGGTACTTCTACAGCAACTACCTCATCCCCGAATTTTCCATCACCCCATGCCTTCGC
>JABDQS010000318.1 GCA_013042125.1 Eudoraea sp. | reverse complement strand
GCCCTGGATGTCCATATTTCGGGCATGCCTTATATACGAACAATGAATGCCCAAAACATCATTGATGAAATTGGGATGTTCATCAGTGCTGCTTTGATAGTTACCTCCCTGATCTTCTTTTTCTTTTTCCGGAGTTTTAGGGCCACCCTAATTTCCATGTGTGTTGTGATCATCGGGGTTATGTGGGCGTTTGGTGTTTTGGGATTGCTGCGGTACGAGATCACTGTGCTTACTGCCTTGATCCCACCCCTGATAATTGTGATCGGGATACCAAATTGTATCTTTCTGATCAATAAATATCAGCAGGAAGTAAAAAAACACGGGAACCAAGCGCTGTCATTGCAGAGGGTCATTTCGAAAATTGGGAATGCAACTTTAATGACCAATATCACTACGGCCTCCGGATTTGCAACCTTCATCATTACAGATAGTAAGCTACTCACAGAATTTGGTATTGTAGCCTCTATCAACATTATTGGCATTTTTATTCTATCCTTATTGATAATTCCCATTGTGTACAGTTTTATGGCGTTGCCAAAGACCAAACACTTAAAGCATTTGAACAAACGTTGGATCGATGCCTTCGTTAATTGGATGGAAGGAATAGTACGTGATAAAAGAATTAGCGTGTACGTTGTTTCAGTTATACTCCTGGTACTAAGTATTATTGGCATCTACCAAATAAACATATCGGGAAGTCCTATTGAAGATATGCCCAAAAAAGCCGAGTTCTTTAAAGACATCCGATTCTTTGAGCAAGAGTTTGACGGTATAATGCCCATTGAGATAGTGATAGACACAGAACGCAAGAACGGTGTTTTACGACCTGTCAATTTGCGTAAAATGGCACAATTAAGTGAATTGATCCAGGAAATCCCTGAATTATCAAGACCCACTTCTATTGTAGAATTGGTTAAATATTCTAAACAAGCCTTTTATAATGGTATTCCTAAGTACTATCAATTACCTACTTCTCAGGAGAATACTTTTATTATGGATGTGGCCAGAAAGTCGCAGGGAAATAGTGATCTTCTAAAGAATTTTGTCGATTCTACAGGTCAGGTGGCACGCATCACCACATTTATTCGTGATGTTAAGACCGAACGGATGGAGGAAATAGAATCCGAACTCCGGGTAAATCTTACCAAGATCTTTCCTGCAGATCGCTACAAAATTTCACTGACAGGAAAGGCACTTCTGTTCTTAAAAGGCACAAAGTACCTGGTTAAAAATCTGATATTATCCCTATCTCTTGCCATTGGATTGATCGCACTTTTTATGGCTTATTTGTTCAGGTCCTTCCGAATGATAGTGATCTCCCTGATTCCTAATTTACTGCCTCTTTTAGTAACAGCCGGGGTAATGGGTTTTGTTGGGGTTCCCATTAAACCTTCCACCATTCTAGTTTTTAGCATTGCCTTTGGGATCTCGGTAGATGATACCATTCACTTTTTAGCGAAATACAGACAAGAATTGTCTGCTAACAGGTGGCGAATTCAAAAATCGGTTTATGCAGCTTTACGTGAGACCGGGGTAAGTATGTTTTACACTTCTATTGTTCTCTTCTTCGGTTTCTCGGTTTTTGTTCTATCCAGCTTTGGAGGTACGGTTGCCCTGGGTGCCCTTGTATCCGCAACTTTACTATTTGCCATGCTGGCAAATCTTATCTTATTGCCTTCCCTCCTTTTATCTCTTGAAAGAAGTATTGCTAACAAAGAAGTACTTAAAAAACCACAGATCGATATTCTGCCTAAGGACGAACTGCCGGAAGGTGCAGATCTGGAACTATAGAAGCATCCCTCTGCGAATTATCGGTCTTTCTGAGTATATAGTTTTCCTCAATCAACTATCTTTGCGGGGCAAATCAGAAATAGTTTTTCATGGCTTTGATGCGAATAAATGAGTTGCTCCGGCAAGCTCCAAAAGAGCAACAAGTAGAAGTTAATGGTTGGGTAAAAACCTTCAGAAGTAATAGGTTTATTGCCTTGAACGATGGATCAACCTTGCACAACATTCAGTGTGTTGTGGACTTTGAGAATTTTGATGAAGGGCTTTTAAAACAAATTGCAACCGGTGCAGCCTTGCGTATAAAAGGCCTACTTGTGGCGAGCCAGGGAAGGGGTCAAACAGTGGAGATACAGGTCACGGATCTAATGGTTCACGGTACTGCCGATGCGGAGACCTACCCTATTCAACCAAAAAAACATTCCATGGAATTCCTTCGGGAACAGGCACATTTAAGGGTTCGTACCAATACCTTTGCTGCCGTAATGCGGGTGCGTTCTACCTTGTCCTTCGCCATTCACCATTATTTCCAAAACAATGGTTTCTATTATATGCATGCCCCGATAATTACCGGCTCTGATGCCGAGGGAGCAGGTGAAATGTTCCGCGTGTCTACCTTGGACCCAAAAGATCCTCCCTTAACGGAAGATGGGAAGGTAAATTACAAGGAAGATTTTTTTGGCAAGGAAACCAATTTAACCGTTTCCGGTCAACTAGAAGCTGAGGCATACGCCATGGGCCTTGGCAAGGTTTACACTTTTGGTCCTACCTTCCGGGCTGAAAACTCGAATACGTCCAGACATTTGGCTGAATTTTGGATGATAGAACCCGAAATGGCCTTCTTTGATCTCAATGATAACATGGATCTTGCGGAAGACTTTATCAAAAGTGTACTTAGCTATGTGGTCTCACATTGCCAGGACGACCTTCAATTTTTGGAGAAGCGATTACTCGATGAGGAAAAAACGAAACCTCAGGCAGAGCGCAGTGAAATGTCTTTACTGGATAAGCTGCGATTTGTGATCGACAATAAATTTATAAGGCTCACCTATACAGAAGCCATAGATATTCTCAAGAAAAGCAAACCTAACAAGAAAAAGAAGTTCAAATACCCTATTGAAGAATGGGGCACAGATCTTCAAAGCGAGCACGAGCGCTACCTTGTTGAAAAGCATTTTAAATGTCCGGTTATCTTATTCGACTATCCTGCCAAGATCAAAGCGTTTTACATGCGTCTTAATGAGGATGGCACAACGGTGAGAGCTATGGACATTTTGTTCCCGGGCATCGGCGAGATAGTAGGTGGATCTCAGCGTGAAGAGCGCTTAGATGTGTTACAAGATAAGATCAAGGCACTGGGGATCGATGAAAAAGAACTTTGGTGGTATCTGGATCTGAGAAAATACGGAACTGCCATACACAGTGGTTTTGGCCTAGGTTTTGAAAGACTTGTGCAATTTGCAACCGGTATGGGCAACATTCGCGATGTTATTCCGTTTCCCAGAACACCACAGAACGCAGAGTTCTAAAGGTATTTTAGTTACTTTTATGTAAGAAAGAACAAGGAGCCCCAATGCTAAAGCAACACTTACAATTTAAACTCTCACAAAAGCTATCCCCTCAGCAAATACAGTTGATGAAGCTTATTCAATTGCCCACTCAGGCTTTTGAACAGCGCCTAAAGCAGGAATTGGAAGAGAACCCGGCTCTTGAGACAGGGAAAGAGGAAACTGACACCTATGAAGATGAATTTGAGGATCAGTTTGAAGGGGACAATGACAATGATACAATCAATACGGAGGATATCAATATAGATGATTATCTGAGTGACGATGAGATACCAGATTACCGTACCCGTGCCAATAACTACAGTTCGGACGATGAGGAGAAAACAGTTCCTTATGCTGCGGGGATCTCTTTTAATCAATACCTCATTAACCAATTAAATACTTTTTACCTCAATGACAAAGAATGGGCCATTGCCGAATTCTTAGTGGGTAGTGTTGATGAAAGCGGGTACATGAGACGACCAGTGGCAGACATCATGGATGATCTTGCTTTTACCCAAAATATATATGTGGAACAAGACGCCATAGAAAAAGTGTTAAAGATCGTTCAGGATATGGACCCACCGGGAGTAGCAGCCAGATCGCTTGAGGAGTGTTTACTGATTCAACTACGAAGAAAAGAGCCAACTCCACAAGTAGAATTGGCCATTACCATCCTGGAGAGATCTTTCGATCATTTTACAAAAAAACACTACAACAAACTGCTTCAAAAGCATAATATCAATGAAGAACAGCTTAAGGAGGCAATTTCCGAAATAGAAAAATTAAATCCCAAACCAGGGGGTTCATATGCAGGGAACAACAAGATCATTGAACATATTGTTCCGGATTTCTCAATTCGAATTGTAGAAGGTGAACTAGAACTAAGCCTTAACAGTAGGAATGCTCCTGAACTGCACGTATCTAAGGAGTATAGCAATATGCTTGCAGGATATAAGAGTGCTAAAGAACGGTCTAAATCACAAAAGGATGCTGTTCTCTTTATAAAACAGAAATTAGACGCTGCCAAATGGTTTATAGATGCTATCAGGCAAAGGCAGCAAACCCTCTTTGTTACCATGAATGCTATTATGGTATATCAAGAGAAATATTTTCTCACCGGCGATGAGCGTAATCTGCGCCCCATGATCCTCAAAGATATTGCCGATGCCATTGATATGGATGTGTCTACCGTTTCCCGGGTGGCCAATAGCAAGTATGTTGACACCCCCTATGGTACAAAACTTATAAAGGAATACTTTTCTGAGTCAATGAAAAATGAGCAGGGAGAAGACGTGTCAACTAAAGAGATAAAGAAGATCCTTGAAACTGTTATCAGAGAAGAGACCAAACGGAAACCTCTTACAGATGACAAACTGGCTGCGATACTAAAAGAAAAAGGCTACCCCATTGCAAGAAGAACCGTGGCTAAATACAGGGAACAGTTAGGGATCCCTGTTGCCCGATTAAGAAAGGAGATCTAATGCGAATTCTCTCCAAATTAATATCCTATATCTTCCATCCTATTTTTTTGCCTATTGCGGGCACGGTGTCTTATTTTCTCATTACTCCCAAGTACACCACTATTGAATTAAAGAGCGGAAACATCTTACCCATTTTTATACTAACTATTATCATTCCTATTCTTAGTTTTTTCATACTCAAGAATATTGGAGTAGTAAGCTCAGTATTCTTAACAAAACCCGAAGAGCGCCGTTATCCATTAATGATCAACCTGATCTTATTATTAATGATCTTACTAAAGGTGATCCCGGACAATTACACTACAGAGTTGTATTTCTTTTTTCTTGGACTAATCGCAGCTACCAGTACATGCCTGTTCCTGTTGTTCATTCGCTTTAAGACCAGTTTACATATGATGGCGATGGGAAGTATACTCATGTTCCTGATCGCTTTGAGTTTTCATTTCGAACGAAATATCATAATAGCCATAAGTTTTATGCTATTTGCATCTGGGGTGGTTGCTACTGCAAGACTCTACCTAAAGGCACATACGCGGGCAGAATTACTTATAGGGTTTTTGGTTGGGATGATGTCCCAACTGCTAACCATTAAATTCTGGCTGTAAGAGCAGCTTTACAGGATATAAAAGATAAATCCAATACGTAAGGGTGTAAACGTAAGTTCCTGTCCTGTATCCAAACTTAATCCTTCTTTAAAGAGATTATTAAGAGCATAGTAGACATGAATATTGAAAGTGTTGTAACCAAAATTGGCCATTAGTCCATATCTGAATTTATCCACATCAGTTACATAAAATGAATCCTTTCCGGTGTCTGTTACCAGTTTGGATCTACTGCCAAAAGCATATCCTAATTTGGCACCCAGGTAGAAACGCCAAAACCTGTATTCCGTAGGAGTAGAATTACGCAATCTCAACTCTATGGGAATCTCCAGCAAATGTGTTTCCAGTTTATTGCGTTTAGCACCCAGATCACTATCCACAATACCGTATTGAAAATCATCGCCGACCTCAACGATATTCAAATTCGTGTAATAGGAATTTACCGCATACCCAAGCCCTATCCCGAGTGCAAAAGTTCTGGAGGAATTGAGAGGCAGGTCCTTTATAAATCCCAATTGCAAGCCATATGACAAATTTTGTTGATTTACATCTACAGGTTTATCGAGTATAAAATTATAAGTAAGGCCCACATAAAACTGATCTTCCAGATAGGAATAATCCACTTTTTGCTCTGCCTCCTGAGCGATACCCGGAGAGATCAAAAAGAAAAGCACTGCTACTGTATAAAAGGCATTCCTCATATTTTTAAAGGTAGGATATTTGACTAAAAAGCAACAAAAAACGCTTCAAAAAATTGAAGCGTTTCTAACTAAATTTAATGAATACTAATTACTATTGAACGTTTCTAAAAGCGTCCCCTTCGT
>JABDQS010000316.1 GCA_013042125.1 Eudoraea sp. | reverse complement strand
CTTCTATAGGAAGCATTACAGTTCCCACTTTGATGCTATCCCCTGGTTGTAGATCATATTGTAACATAACCGTGGCATCTACCAGGGCTCCATTATTATTTTGATAGTTCCTTGCCGCCTCGGATGGTATGGTCTCAAATTCCCCGTAATAAGGAAATTCACCATCTACTCCAAGCACCTGAACCAGCTTGGAAGCGCCTTTTTGTGGAAAGGCAACCATAGAGGCAAAATTTATTTCCCTGCTATCAGCACCACCTAAAGAATCGATGATCTCTGTCACTGCTGTATTTGGTGGCTTACTGCTATCAATTATATAATCTGCGCCCATGAGGGCTTTCGATTGATAGTCAATACTATCAGTGAGATTATTTCCAAAAGACTGAATGGCCACTACGGCGGCGATACCGATAATAATCGAAGACATGAATAAGAATAGTTTCCCCACATTAGAGCGAAGATCTCGCCATGCCATTTTGAATAACCAGGCCAGTCCGGCCTTTTTAATGGAGGTGTCAGTAATATTCACTAAGCGGTAATCTTTTGATCCGTACTTATCTTACCTCCCTTTAGGCGCAAGATCCTTTGAGTTTTTCTGGCCAATTCCATATCATGAGTAATTATTACCAGAGTGGTACCGGCTTCTTTGTTGAGGTCGAATAGTAATTGAATGATCTTTTGTCCTGTGGCTTCATCCAATTCGCCCGTTGGTTCATCAGCAAAAAGTATAGACGGTGTATTTGAGAATGCTCTGGCCAAAGCAACCCGTTGCTGTTCTCCGCCTGATAGTTGAGAGGGATAATGGTGCATACGATCGGCAAGTCCCACTTTCTCCAGAAGTATTTCAGCCTTAGCAGTAGCATTTTTCGCACCTTGTAGCTCCAGGGGTACTGCAACATTTTCTTGGGCGGTAAGTGTTGGCAATAATTGAAAATCCTGAAATATGAATCCAACTTTCCTATTTCGAAGCAGGGCACGTTCATCTTCATTTAAAGTACTGATCTCAACACCGCAGAGTTCAATGATCCCTGAATCCGGTCTGTCTAGTCCAGCCGATAATCCCAACAAAGTAGTTTTACCACTTCCCGAAGGCCCCACGATAGCGAAAGTTTCCCCTTCTTCTATCGAAAAGGTGATATCGTCCAGAACGGTAAGGGATCCAGATCCGCTCGAATATGATTTCTTGAGATTGCTAACGTTTAATATCTTTGCCATTCCCCTTGGTTTAGTAGCTTTTTTGAACAAGGGCGGAAATTATAAAAATGATTTTGAATATAATCCTCTATTCCATGAGAACCGTGTTAAAGTTTTGTTATCTGTTTATCTTCCTGGTAATCTTTTCTTGTGGAGATTCACCCGGCAAAAAAGAACCGAACGCAGATTCAGATAAGGGTCTCACCACCGAGACCGATACGGTTGCCTCGAGTGATATTAAGACCATCTTATTCTTTGGAAACAGCTTAACCGCAGGAATGGGTCTGGAACCGGAGAAAGCATTTCCCGGTATTATTCAGGATAAAATAGACTCTTTAGGGATAAAATACAGGGTTATCAATGCTGGTTTGAGCGGCGAAACTACGGCAAGCGGGGAAAACAGGATCGATTGGTTGATGAATCAACAGGTAGATATTTTTGTTTTGGAGCTGGGCGCCAACGATGGACTTCGCGGGATCCCGCTTTCTGAAACAAAGGAAAATCTTCAGGCCATTATAAACGCTGTACGAACAAAAAATCCGGATATCAAGATCGTACTCGCAGGAATGCAGATCCCACCTAATATGGGTCAGGATTATACCGGTGAGTTCAGACAGATCTTTCCAACACTTGCCGAGGAGAATGAAGCGTATCTGATCCCTTTTTTACTTGAAAATGTGGCCGGTATCCCGGAACTTAACCAGGCAGATGGGATACATCCTACAGAAGAAGGTCAGCGAATTGTAGCAAAAAACGTCTGGACGATCATAAACCCAATACTATAATAAATATATCTTGTGATTAACTAATTAACAAGGCTTTATAAAGTATTAATTATAGTTTTACTTTACTATTTAGTGCGTCCTTTTCTCAGAATCTCATTTTTGAATTTATTCTCATCGGACAATATTTTATAGAAGTCATCTATAAAATTTCGTGCTATCTGGAATTCCTTTTTATTATCGAACTGAGGCTCTATTCCATCGATCACTTCAAAGACGCGATCTTTGTTGTCTAAATAGTGTTTTTGCACTGCCCGGATCACAGCTTCATCTCTATCAAAACCCCGGTATAATCTATCCGTAACGCTTTCGATACTCAGAACCTCTCCCTGCACTTGTGACACCACAGCATAACTCGCATCCACCAGACCAGACATATCAAAGTCATATGGCAGTGGAATGGTTTTATAATCTTCGGTAAATACTAATTTCTGATTATGCTGGTAGGCCGTGGAATAATCGGTATTGCCTATCATGAATTGAAAAAAATCGTTTAGAGTAGCGCCCATATCATCTTGTTCCAAAGGATGGACCGTTCGCTTCAATTTCTTCGAATTCTGGCGCTTGGCTACCTTATCAATGTCTTCGATCAGGAAGCCTTTAATGTTGTGCACTTTACTTTTCTTACCTCTCAACTCTATATATTCAATATCTGCCATTCTTGTTTTATAATGATAGGGCGATATCACTTCATAGATCTTGTAGGCCATATATTCTTTTACAATATTATCTTGGGTGCTGCTAGATTGCACACATGGCATAACTATTTTCAGTTGTTTATTTCCCTTAAAAATGGTCTCCTTGGCTACCGCCTTCTTGATCTTTATTTTTAACGGTGCAAAATAGCAATTTGCCCTTCTAAAATCTCCACGGGCTCGGATCTTAACGTCTATAGAATCCCATTTTTCATTATTCTTGTAAATCAGCTTAGACAACAAGTAGGTGCTGTCATTGGTTTCTTTCTTCATTTCCCTGTTGGAAAAACAAAGTTTAATAGGTAAGATAGACTGATCTTTGAATAGAATGGTCGTTTTACCCGTTTTTGCGGGCGGCTTTTCTTCTTGAGCAATAAGCACACCAGAGGTTGCAAAGATCAAGAAAAGGAATCGGAGTAATTTTTGGTTTTTCACGAGTTTGTAGTTAGCTTTAGCAACATAATTTACTAAATTTTTGATTATTAAACTATACCTATCAATAATAAACCTAAGGACCCTGCTGGCAGTAAGTATCGCCGTATTTACTATTTTCTTCTGCTTTCAGTTCGATATTGGATTCCATATAGACCTTACGTTGCTAAGTATTGCCATTGTATTTCCATTAGTTTTTACGATCCGCGGGTCTTTCCGCAGAAGAGAAAAAGCGTTAGAGCACCTGAGTCAATTCAGAAGTGCCCTAAAAACGATGTATTATTTCGCGAATGCCCCTAACAGATTAACGGAAGAGGAAAAAAAGGAAATTTCCAATATACTTTTAGAGATCAGTGATACAGCCATGGATCATTTAAAAAATAATAAGGAATCCACAGAGGCGCTAGATCCCATTCTCGGCAAGGTACAAACATTCGTTAATGCAAAAGGAGAAGTAATGTCCGGGCGTTTAAAAGATCGCATCTTTCGCTTTATGAACGACCTTCATGAGTCACTTGAGAATTTACACGCGATAAATACCCACCGTACTCCAATTAGCTTAAAGGCCTATTGCTTGCTTTTTATCTATATATTCCCTCTCATATATGCGCCTACTATCATCCATGATATGGGATCAGATAACCCTGTTTACGTTACCTGTTTTGTGGTAATACTCACTGAATTTATCCTTATTTCCCTATATAATATTCAGGATCAACTTGAATATCCCTTTGACAATTACGGCCTTGATGACATCAAGCTGGAAAGTTTTAAAATGGACCGCTAAGAAAGGATTATCTCAATTTCAAGAATCTACAAACACCTTTGTCCATAATTCTATGTTCGCTAGGACCACGTGAATAAGGTGTTCGTTCATCGATGATTTTGTCTTACAACGAAAGAAAGGTGCATTTTATAGGATAGAATTTACAATTCAACGACTATTTCATTACTTGTAGCCTATTCCGGATCTTATGAACAAAAAAACTACATCTACCTATTTAGTGTATGCCTTTTTCACTTTCTGTTTCATTTGGGCATTTTATGTACTTTTGGTACGTTTATAGGATTAGCAGCCATACAAATAATACTTTTTGAACAAACAAGGAATTTCTAGTTTTCTGGTAGTTTAGGTTATCGCTTCTGCAGATTTACACTGTTTTGTAGGTATATTCTGACGTTCTTAAGTTCCTGATAACAAATTAATTACTCTCCTTACAATTTTTTACAGAAGTGATAGTTTTATATCATAGGTGGTATTTAAGCTGCCGCTCTGTTTAAAGTAAGTATGAAAAAGACTACAATATTAGCTTTTGTGACCCTTAGTATTGGGATTTTATGTCTTCCTTCATTGGCATATAGCCTAAATAATTCTTTAAACGATCCTGTCCTTGTAGCTAAAAAGATCATTTCAGATGATCCAATTCCCTGGACTAAAACGGAATATGAGGCCATTATAAATACTATTGGGACCAAAAGAACAATCTCTAAAATTGATAAAAACTATCTTTTACTGCAATCACCCTGGTTAGGGGTTGAATATATGCAAGGGGTGTACATGGATGGGGTAAATAGTATCCCCGTTGAACAGCTTCTAGACCTTTTAAACCTGGCAGCAAATTCACCACAACAGACAAGTAGGAAATTAGCTGAAATATCCCTTCAGCGAGCCCTATTAGAATACGAAAGAGCATACAGTGTTGCTACAGATATCAAGGCAGACAGAGCTGTGAATTATGAGGACGCCATCTCTTACTTAAATAACCGTTTTGGTTATCTCAAGATAGAAACGGCAAAGAAATTATTGGATGAAAGCAGTGCGGCAGACAAGGCAGTAATAGACAAGAAAACCAGCAGACGCATAGCGGATCGTTTCAGAAATATTCGTAAACAATATTCCGAGGAGATCCCTATTGCCAGTGCATTGGAGGAGATCAAAGCATTTTACACTCTTTTGGAGGAAGTAGTTGCCGGATTGGCCATGGTGGAGCCCTATACCAATTTTACACAAACTATTACGGAACTGAATGAGGTACAACTTCAGGAACGCAAACACTGGCGTTCCGGCCTGGAGATCACCTACCCTACCAATGGTACAATGTGGACAATTCCTGATCCGGGTACTATTGAATGGACAACAAGTAATTTACCTTCGGAAAAGACCATTAAATTCTACCTTCTGAAAGATAATACCGTGATCCAGGAATTGGGAACTTTTAAGAACACACAAATCGCCGGAGGCATAAAACTTAATAGGACCCTGCCAAATGGTAATAATTACCGGATCATGGGTATTGAGCTGTTCCCAACAGACAAGTTTTATACGGCCAAATTCGCCACTCCCTATTTTACAATTAATAAGCGCGCTGTGGATATCGCACCTCCATCCGAAGATATAGTAGTTGTGCAAGAAGAGATAGTACCTGTACCTGATGAGCCCCAATCCGAGGAAATAATAGCGCCTTTACCCCAAGAGGAAGAGCCTGCAGCACCCGAGTTAGAAGTGGTAGCAGAAGTAGAAGAACAGCAGGTAACACCAGCGATAGAAATAGTTGAACCTGTTATTGTCGAAGAAGAGATACCTGAAAAACCGGTGGAGATTGAAAAACGAACCGATTTTGATGGACGCTCCATTACCTATGTAAAAGAGCTGGAAGTAAATAATAAGATCGTTCAGATCAATTTATGGGATCATGGCCGACAAGACGGCGATATCGTTTCTATCTACCTCAATGGTATTGCGATCGTCTCTGAGTACAATCTTACCTATCAGAAAAAGGGATTTGAATTAAAACTAGACCCCACTGAACCCAACGACCTCTTTCTTTACGCCCACAATTTGGGCAGATTTCCTCCTAATACGGTTTCTATAGAGATCATAGATGGGGACAATTCTGAAAATATTATTCTTAATTCCGACCTTTCCCGTTGCGAAGCAGTGCTTATCAATGTGAAGGATTAGGATTTCCGTTTATCTTACTCTATTGTAAAGCTGTTGGTGCGATTTTCTGTTGGCAGCATTGTTCCCATTAATTTAGTACCTTGGTTTGCTAACCTCCAAGGACTACAATGCTCTCCTTTTTTAGAAAAATTAGAAAACAATTGGCCGCAGATAACAAGCCTTTGAAATATCTGCGATATGCCATTGGGGAAATCTTACTGGTAGTGATCGGGATCCTTTTAGCCCTGCAGATCAATACCTGGAATGAAAACCGTAAAAGCAATATGCGTGAAATGAAATTGCTGACGGAGCTGAAGACAAACCTTCACATCAATGTTCAAAATCTTGAAAAGGATATTGAGAGTCAAACCCAAAGTGCTAAGGTCATTGATAAACTTCTTGATCACTTAGACCATAAAAGACCGTATACCGATTCGCTGGCGTATTATTTTTCGATGGCCGATTATGCCCCTGATGTTGTATTGAGTTCATCGGCTTTTGAAACTTTGAAATCATCAGGGTTAGAGCTAATTAGTACCGATACCCTTCGTAGTACCATTATAAATTTATTTGAAATATACTACCCAACACTAATGCAGGAGACCAAGCGATTAGAGGACCAGTTATGGCCAACTGCCGCGGTGCCTATGTATCAAAAACACTTTAGAAGGGAACAGAAAGACTTTTATACTGTTAATGATTATCAGGCCTTATTAGATGACAAAGAATTTACGAATATGTTAAGCTTTAGAGGTAACTTACGAAAGCAGTCCACCATACGGAAAATAAAAGCCAAAGATCAAACACTTAATGTGCTGGCAATGATACATAAAGAACTGAGCAATGATTAAAACATGTTCAAAATAAAATAAGGACCTCATGAGCGGAATGGACATAGTAATGGTGATCGCGGTGATCTTGTTCGCAAGATTGGGGGTTCGGCTCTTTTTCAGATATCAGAAAATGAAAAAGGAGAACAATTCAGACACTTCAAAAAAGAAATAATAAACTGATTAAAAACAAGTAATTATGGGCATATTCTGGGATCTCTTACAGCAAGACGAATTAGACAAACAACAAAAACAGGCAGACAGCGTGGAGGACCGGGTAACGGTACTGGAGGCAGAACTGGAAAAGACCCGGGTACTTTTAAAAAAAACCCTGGTGGCCCTGGAAAGTCATTTGAACCAGGATATTGACGGGGATGGTACAACCGGGTAATTACTGAATTTTTAATTAGATCCCAGCCAAATAATGCTATCCATTGAAAATCCGGTGTACGTTTTAGGCATCTTAACCCTTATGGTGCTTGCCTCCGTCTATGCAGGAAAAACAAGAATAGGAAAAAAGGTGGGGCCTGCCCTATTGGTAATCTTATTTACGGCGGTCCTGGCCAATATGGGGCTGATCCCCACCGCATCTAATACCATCCCCCTGTACGACGGGATCTTTACTTATGTGGCCCCTATTTCCATTTTTTATCTGCTCTTGGGGGTAAATCTCCAGTCCATAAAAAAGGCAGGTGCACCCATGATCATCCTCTTTCTTATTGGTTCCCTGGCAACTACCCTTGGGATCCTGGCAGCCTGGTTTATGATAAGTCCGGAAGCAATTCTGGGAGAAGACGGCCGCATCATTGCCGGAATGCTTACCGGTACCTATACCGGAGGTAGCATCAACTTTAATGCAGTGGCCCTGGAATATGATTTTCAGGAACGCGGAATCTTATATGCAGGTACTATTGCAGTAGATAATGTGGTGACCACTCTATGGATCATGGTAACCTTAGCCATGCC
>JABDQS010000315.1 GCA_013042125.1 Eudoraea sp. | reverse complement strand
GTATCAAAGAGCCTACAGAAAAACCCGATCCGTCAAAACCTCCGTTGAATTACTTTTTTATGCCCAGCATTTTTCAATTTATGTACTGGTCGCAATATTGTCGATTATATTAGGAGTTTTAAAAGTTGGTATTAACTTTGGGGCACCGGGGTTCTTTTATGGTCTTTTAGGACCATTATGTTACTTCCATGCTGTTTGGTTCGATAAAAAATACAGAAAAACATTATTATGAAATACGTCTTTTTAATTACCTTATTTGTTTACTTTCAACTTTCATATGGTCAATCATCCAATGATATCTACGATATAATCGATGCAGTTTCTTCGGAGCGCATAGAAACGGATGTGACCAAGCTCGCCAATTTTGGCACACGCCATACTCTCAGTGATACCCTTTCTTCTACAAGAGGGATCGGTGCCGCAAGACGATGGATAAAAGAAGAGTTCGAAAATATTTCTGCCGCTTGCAATGAATGCCTGGATGTATTCTATCATCAGGAATTAGTAAAAAAAGGTGATAATCAACGAATTGTGAAGGATGTAATGGTTGTGAATGTGGTAGCCATCCAAAAAGGCAGCAAGTACCCGGATCGTTACGTCATTATGAGCGGGGATATAGATTCCAGGGTAAGTGACCCAACCAATTTCACTTCCGATTCTCCGGGAGCGAATGACAATGCAAGTGGTATGGCCGGAACCATGGAAGCTGCGAGGGTTCTTTCAAAATACACTTTTGAGAACAGCATTATCTATGTTGGTTTATCCGGAGAAGAACAAGGCTTGTATGGGGGCAAATTTCTGGCGGCTTACGCGAAAGAAAAAGGATGGGACATTATCGGGGTATTGAACAACGATATGATAGGAAATATCACAGGAGTAGATGGGGTAACAAGCAACCGGGATTTCAGGATCTTTTCAGAACCTGTACCACCAACAGAAACAGAACGACAAAGGAATGCCAGAAGATTTTACGGAGGAGAGGTAGATGGAATTTCCAGGCAATTAGCTCGTTATGTCCATAAGACCACCAGGAAGTTTATGCCGGAAATGAACCCCATGCTAATTTACAGATTAGATAGATTTGGACGTGGTGGCCATCACAGGCCCTTTAATGACCAGGGATTTGCCGGTATCAGGATCATGGAGTCTCACGAAAATTATACCCAGCAACATCAGGATATTCGTGTGGAGAATGGAATTGCTTATGGCGATGTTTTAGAACATGTAAATTTTGATTATGCCAAAAAACTTACTGCAGTGAATGCCATTAGTCTGGCCTCACTTGCCTGGGCGCCACCAGCTCCGGCAGAAGTGCAGATAGGTGGCATTGTTGCCCCTTCTGCTATTTTAAAATGGAGCAGCTCTGAAGGAGCAGCGGGGTATAAGATCTACTGGAGAGACACCACCTCCCCTACATGGGATCATAGCAGGATGGTTGGGAATGTAAATGAGTTTACCTTAGAAGGCATAGTGATCGATAACTATTTCTTTGGTGTTGCCGCTGTTAGTGCAGAAGGATTTGAAAGTCCGGTGGTCTTTCCCAATGGTATATTCCGGAATTAAAAAATAATGACAGCAAATCGTTTTTTGTGCAAAGGACTATTTGGTTGTCTTTGCGTTCTGCTTTTTAGCTGTAGGGAGGTCAAAAAAGAGGATACTACGGTTGCCTCTGTCGGCTCTCTGCCAGATCTCAATCTACTCTTTGAAGATTATGAGAAAATGGAACGCAATGAGCGTTATGATGAGATTGCCAGAGAGATCGTTGCAGCCAATACAGACCTTAAATCATCAGAGCTTTATATGGAAGCTGCTTCTCTCTATCAGCTTGCCGATAAATTAGATACTACCGTATTACTTATCCACAAAGCTATAGATCACGGAATGGCCAATCCTGCCATTCTCAAGCAATATCCTGGCCTGGTTGATTTAAAAACCAAGGAGATGAGGCACTTAAAAAAACGTCTTGATTCTCTTGAAGTAAAACTTCATAATATTTCAAACTTTGCGCTGGAAATGAGGTCGATGGATCAATTCTGGCCCTACTTTGAGGAGGCTAAGACCAGTCCGGATAGTGCCATGCAGTATTTAAAGAATTATATCTTAACAGGTCCTCCCGAGATCAGGGACTATTATGCCATTAGGTATTACAATCTGGAAAATATGTATGGACAGATGATCAACGGCTCGCCAAAATATTACACCTATCTCCGGGGTTATTTAAGGAAACAAAGTGTAGAGGGTCTAAAACAACAAACTGAGTTGGCAATGCAGACCTTTAAAACCCTATATCCCAATGCTGTATTCCCAAAGGTCTATATGGTTCCCGGTTTGTTAAATTCGGGCGGAACGGCCTCTGAAATGGGATTATTTATTGGAGGGGATATGTACGGCAGATCCGATGGAATGCCTGTGATGGAGCTAAATGATTGGCAAAAGGAAGCCATTATGGAAATGACCATGCTTCCACAACTTATCCTACACGAACTA
This sequence comes from Eudoraea sp., assembly GCA_013042125.1. Taxonomy (GTDB): domain Bacteria; phylum Bacteroidota; class Bacteroidia; order Flavobacteriales; family Flavobacteriaceae; genus Muriicola. The sequence goes on along the minus strand of JABDQS010000315.1, from coordinate 4,905 downwards.
ATGCATTTTCAGCAAAATTATGGCGATGAGGAGAATAGAGACACCGTTCTCTACAAGATCATTGAGGAAGGCGTATGTGATTTCCTTGTAGAACTCTCAACTGGCATCCCTATACGTTCAACACAATTAGAGTACCTGGATTCACCGGAAAACTTTGAGTTAATTTCAGCAGATCTGCAACAGGAATTATTTTCAGAAGATGTTTCTAATTGGTTGTATAACGGTGGTTCCATTGAAGACAGACCCCACGATCTTGGTTATGCACTGGGCTATCTCATCTCAAAATCGTATTATCAAAATGCTGTTGATCAGAAAAAAGCGCTGGAAGCTCTTTTGACAACAAACGATATGCGATCTATTCTTAAGGCTAGTGATTATGCGTATCTTTTGGTCGTAAAACCTAATTCCTAACAGGAAGTAATGAAAAACCGTCAGCTTTGTGCTTTTGTTCTAACCGTATTAAGCAGCTTTTATGGGTGCGCCCAGCTATTTACTCAACAAGATAGCCTTCGTGGAAGTATTACCCCGGAAAGAGCCTGGTGGGACCTTACTTTCTATGACCTTCAGGTAAAAGTAGAGCCGGAAAATAAATTTATTGAAGGATCTAATACGATCCGATATGAAGTACTTGAGCCTTATCAGGTATTGCAAATAGATCTCCAGCAACCTTTAAAGATCTTGAGCATTCAGCAAGATGGGCATCTATTATCCTATACGAATAAAGGATATTCCCATTTCGTGACCCTGGATAAACCTCAGCGTGTTGGTGATGTAAATGAACTTGTGATCAATTATTCAGGAAATCCACGTGCTGCGAAAAGGGCACCCTGGGACGGCGGATTTTCCTGGAGCATGGACGAGAACGGACATCCTTTTGTTGCTACCTCATGTCAGGGCCTCGGGGCCAGCGTTTGGTGGCCTAATAAGGACCATATGTATGATGAAGTGGACAGTATGGCCATCCGTGTTACGGTACCAAAAGATCTCGTAGCAGTAGCAAATGGGAAATTAAAACAAGTTATTATACAGGAAGACACCAAAACATATGATTGGTATGTTCACAATCCGATCAATAATTACGGGGTAAATGTAAATATCGGGGATTATGTTTCATACACTGAAACGTATGCCGGTGAGAAAGGACCACTAGAGCTTTCGTACTATGTTTTAAGAGATAATCTAGACAAGGCCAAAGAACAATTCAAGCAGGTGCCACTCATGCTCGAGGCATTTGAGCACTGGTTCGGGCCATATCCCTTTTATGAAGATAGTTATAAATTGGTGGAGGTCCCTTATCTGGGCATGGAACATCAAAGTTCTATTACCTATGGAAATAAATATCAAAATGGATATTTAGGCTATGATCTTTCCGGTTCCGGATGGGGAGAAACGTTCGATTTTATCATTATTCATGAATCTGGCCACGAATGGTTTGCCAATAATGTTACATATAAAGACATTGCAGATATGTGGGTCCATGAAGGTTTTACTGCCTATTCAGAAAATCTCTATCTCAATTATCACCAGGGTAAAACTGCCTCCTCTGAATATGTTGTGGGAACCCGAAATAATATAAGGAACGACCGTCCAATTATAGGTCCTTATGGTGTAAATAAACGAGGTTCTGGTGATATGTATTACAAAGGAGCAAATATGCTTCATACCTTAAGGCAACTGTTGGAAGACGACGAAAAATGGCGAAGTATCCTAAGAGGTATGAATGCGGAGTTTTATCATCAAACCGTAACCACAGGGCAAATAGAAGATTATCTCAGTGAACAAACGGGCATTGATCTCACTGCCTTTTTCAACCAATATTTGAGAACTACCATGATCCCGGTTTTGGAATATTCCATTACAGGAGATAATATTCGCTACAAATATTCCGATGTAGTAGACAATTTTGATATGCCTGTGCGCATTTATGTCGGAGAAAAAGAACATTGGCTTTTTCCCACTATGGAATGGAAAAGCGAAAAACTTCCTAATGTAAAGCAGTTGGTGGTAGACAAAAACCTTTATATTAAAACCAGCAGGCTAGACTAAAATATTCTTCTGCTCAAAATAAGATATCTTTGTAAGACCGTCATTTTTCTTACACAGCCAGCGTGTTTTCGTTCTTGGTATAGATTAATGATGATGATGATTTTAGGATCATGTCTAAATTGCCGAAGAAATATCGTTTTGTGGACCTGTCCGATTATGGAAGGCCTGCCGGGAAAAAAATAGCCTATTACCTAACAAGTACTTCCGTTACTCCAATCCATATTACACTCCTCTTTCTTAGTTGCGGTATTTTGGCAACCATTTGTGTTTTATATCAATACTATTGGACCGCGGCGGCCCTGTTAGTTTTAAAATCGATACTTGATGCGGCCGATGGTGAATTGGCCCGAATGAAAGAAACCCCTTCCTATACCGGCCGCTACCTGGATTCTATCTCAGATATGGTCCTTAACATCCTCCTTATAGCAACTATCTGGTATGTTACAGAAGGATCTGTGGTATACGCTATTCTGGCAATAATTGGACTCCAACTTCAAGGGACGCTTTACAATTACTACTACGTGATATTACGGAATCGCTTCCATGGTGACACAACCAGCCGGATCTTTGAAAAAGAAGCTCCCAAGGCCATGGCAGGGGAAAAACAGCAATATGTAACCTTGCTGTTCAAGATCTATCGTTTTTTCTACGGGCCATTTGACAAAATAATATACCTTCTAGACAGCAAGGCGGTTAGTGGGAAAGAATTCCCTAAGTGGTTTATGACGGCTGTATCTTGTTTTGGTCTCGGGTTTCAATTACTGATCATTGGCGGTATGCTCGCTTTTGATCTCAAGGATCATATAATTCCTTTTTTTATAGGCTATTCTTTCTTCATATTCATTTTTATAAATTTAAGAAGGTTTCTAAATCGGTAATTCGCTACCTTACCTGTTAATAGACAAAAGTGTTTCCATGGTTTCACATGGCATTGTTAACTGATTAAATACCACTTCATGCAACGACTTTTTTTTCTCATTTATGTACTCCTTCTGGTATCCTGTCAAGCGGTTCCGGAACAGAAGAAATCATCAGCAACCCTTATATCGGATGTTTCCATTCTGGATGTTCGCTCCGGTGAGATGATCGAACATCAAAGCATTGAAATTGATTCGGGAAAAATACAGCGTATCACAGGTATTCTTGAGGACACAACAGGTTTTAAAACTGTCATCAATGGGAGTGGTAAGTATGTGATGCCGGGTCTGGCAGAAATGCATGCACATATTCCTTCTCCTCCTGTTTCGCAGGAACAATTAGAAGAAACTTTGTTTCTGTACCTTTCCAACGGCATTACCACTATAAGAGGAATGCTGGGTCACCCGTCTCACCTCGAACTAAAAAAACAAGTGGCCAGGGGCGAAGTATTAGGTCCAAGGATCTTTACCTCCAGCCCTTCTCTGAATGGCAACACCGTTAGAACCGTTGAGGAAGCCAAAGCAAAAGTTACCCAATATCAGAAAGATGGATACGACTTCCTGAAAATTCATCCCGGCATACTAAGACCTGTGTTCGATCAAGTTGTGGAGACTGCCAGGGAAGTGAATATTACTTTTGCAGGCCATGTGCCTGTTGATGTGGGTATTCGGCATGCTTTGAACAGTGGATATGCAAGCATTGACCATGTAGATGGGTTTTTAGAAGGCCTGGTACCGGAGACTATCAAGGTTAACCCGAGGGAAAACGGGTTTTTTGGGTATAATTTTACAATGCTGGCCGATACTACTTTAATCCCTTCCCTGGTCTCCCTGGCAAAAGAAAACAAGGTTTGGATAGTCCCCACTCAAAGTTTATTTGAACGATGGTTTGCTCCTGTTTCAGCTGATCAACTCCTTAATGAGCCGGAAATGATCTATATGCCGGTTACTACACTCACGAATTGGAAGATCCGAAAAGAACAGACCATGGGGGAAGACACCAATTTTAGCACCCCTCAATGGGAGCGGTTCAATGCTATCCGACTTCAGTTGATAAAAGCCTTGCAAGATAATGGGCATGGGATGCTCTTAGGGTCAGACGCCCCACAATTATTTAACGTGCCGGGCTTTTCCATACATCATGAAATTCAGGGAATGGTCAATGCGGGAGTAAGCCCTCTGCAGATCATTGAAAGTGGTACTGTAAATCCGGCTATTTATTTTGATCAGCAAGAGGTATTTGGACAAGTAAAGGAAGGCATGGTTGCCGATATGTTGCTACTCAGGGAAAACCCTTTAGAAGATATCAGGGCACTTAAAAAATTAGAAGGGGTAATGATAGGCGGCAGATGGATAGACAGAAAAACGATCGACAAAAAACTTAAGGTCATTGCTGCTCACGCAGGAGATCAATAATCCGTTTATATGGAATTCATTATAAAATTTAATTTAAAAAGATCGATCATATTAAAAGCCTGCAGGGTCATCTTGGTTTTTGCGACGTATACTGGTTTTAGTCAAACCCTTCTGATACCGGAGCGTGTTTTTGATGGCGAATCCATGCATGACGATTGGGTTGTGCTTGTAGAAGGGAATCTAATAACCTACGCCGGCACCCAAGAAGGACTTAAAGCGACTTCCGGGACCAAAATTTCCCTCCCGGGCATGACGCTGATGCCGGGAATCATTGAGGGCCACTCTAACCTACTGCTACACCCGTATAATGAGACCTCCTGGAATGATCAGGTGCTCAAAGAATCCCCTGCTGAAAGAGCCATCCGTGGCACGGTCCACGCGAAAAAATCTCTGTTGGCCGGTATCACAACCATGCGTGATCTGGGAGCAGAAGGAGCGGGATACACAGATGTATATTTAAAAAAGACCATAGATGCAGGGATCATTCCCGGGCCTCGCTTATTGGTGGCCGGGCCTGCCATTGTAG
>JABDQS010000314.1 GCA_013042125.1 Eudoraea sp. | reverse complement strand
ACTAAACCAATTGCCAAGCCTATTAGGACATTAACAATGAGTATGATCGGGTAAGAAATCCAAAAGTAGTTGATAGTTCCCTGGTATTGTTGCTCAATTTGGGCAGCGGTCATTACTCCGGCCTCTTCTGCTGCTGCCCTGGCATTTTCAGCGATTTTAGTTATGAATTCGGTATCCAAGACACTGGATAGAAAGATCAAATAGACAATATAGATCACCCCTGATATCAATGATATTAATACACCTAGTTTAATGGCCTGACCTAGTGATAATAAACCGCCATTGGCCTTTTTGAAATTGAATATCGCCCATATTATAATAGCTACGGCTAAGACAATACCGATAACTGTATTGCTGCTGTCTTGTGAAGTATGCGCATCCATTGAATACAGCATAAGTCCGAATACGACACTTATTGCACCCAGGATTAAGCCATAATTGAGTGAAAATTTTCCGATTTTTGGTTGAGTTTGTTCCATTTTTTAGTTTAGTTTTTAGGTTTTACGAATTGTTAGTGCTTGTTTTATGTAAAATGTTACAAATTCAAGATACAATTTTTAAGATGGTTTTTTGAAGATCTTCTTGCAGAATGCTAAAAAAAATAATTACATTTGCAGCCTGAAAAAAGAATACCCCTAAGACAATGAGAAAAGGTATACACCCGGAGAATTATAGATTGGTAGCGTTTAAAGACATGTCTAACGATGAGGTTTTTATCACCAAGTCTACTGCTGAAACCAAAGAGACCCTTGACGTAGAAGGCGTTGAATATCCATTGATCAAATTGGAGATCTCAAGAACTTCACATCCATTCTACACAGGAAAGGCCAAATTGGTCGATACTGCAGGTAGGATCGATAAGTTTAAGAATAAATATCAGAAGTTCAAGAAAAAGGAATCTGATCAGGACAAAGCCTGAAATTTTACTGTTACCGGGCTTTAAATAAACTCACGCCTCCGATATATATCGGGGGCGTTATTTTTTTACTTTTGGTAAAAATAAGTTTGCATGAATTATATTCTCATAGATAGTGAGGTAAGAACCTCCTTGCTCCCTTTTACATTTACAAGGCCAGTAGCTGAGATCAGGATCGGGATCCTTACACTACGGGAAAAATGGGAAGCTTATTTAAAAGTCAAAATATCCTACAAAACAGAAGAGTATCTCAGGGTAAAATATCCGATGACCCTTGAGGCAGACAATATATTTGTTGACCCATCCTATCTGCCAACACCAGAACTTGTATCTGCCATTCAATCCCTGCAGCCTGAAACGGCTCTTATGTATGATGGCAGGGTCCTGGCTTATCGGTCTGCTAAGGATATTGGCCTTCGGGACACTTCATCCTTGAATCAAAAAACCTACCAAGATACTTTGATCAGGGTGCAAAATACCTGGGATATCTTTTCGAAGAACGGGGAAGCAATGCAGCAGGACTTCGATCTTTTAACAAAAGGCAGAAAAAGTGCTCCTATCTCTGATACGAACAGGCTTATCTCTCCGGAAAATATATTTTTAGAGGAAGGGGCCAGGGTAGAGTGCAGTGTTTTAAATGCCACGAAAGGACCTATCTATCTGGGGAAGGATTCCGAGATCATGGAAGGAAATATGATACGTGGTGGATTTGCTCTCTGTGAAAATGCGGTTGTAAAAATGGGGGCCAAGATATATGGACCAACAACTGTTGGGCCGCAAGGGAAAGTTGGTGGAGAGATCAGTAATTCTGTAATTTTTGGGTGCTCGAGCAAGGGACACGATGGGTATCTCGGCAATTCAGTACTTGGGGAATGGTGTAATATTGGAGCTGATTCTAATAATTCTAATCTCAAGAATAATTATGACAAGGTTAGATTATGGGATTATGCAACAGAGCGTTTTGAGCCGACAGGACTACAATTTTGTGGCCTGATGATGGGAGATCACAGTAAGACCGCAATCAACACAATGTTCAATACCGGGACAGTGATAGGCGTGAATTGCAACATTTTTACCTCCGGCTTTCCTCGTAACTTTGTTCCCAGCTTTAGTTGGGGTGGGGCAAGCGGATTTTCTACCTATCAGACCGCAAAAGCATTTGAAGCTGCTAAGGTCATGATGGCCAGGCGTGGAAGGATTTTCGATGAAAAAGAAGCTTCTATCCTGGAACACGTATTTGAACTCACAAGGAAATGGCGTAAGTATTAAACAATCAGCCTATGGGGTAGGAAAGGTCATTTTAAGGACAGCATTCAAAGTGTTATCTTTGCCACCCCTAAAGATGGGAGCAGAATAATATGTATAAGAAAGTTGCCTTTTATACGCTGGGATGCAAGCTTAATTTCTCAGAGACCTCTACCATAGCCCGAAGTTTTAAGAGCGAGGGATTTCTTCAGGTAGATTTTACAGAATGGGCAGATATTTATGTGATAAATACCTGTTCAGTAACCGAGAATGCAGATAAGAGATTTAAGACAATCGTCAAAAAAGCACAAAAAGTAAATCCGGAGGCCTTCCTGATCGCTGTTGGGTGTTATGCCCAGCTAAAGCCCGAGGAGCTAGCTGCCGTAAATGGTGTTGATCTGGTCCTGGGAGCCACTGAGAAATTCAAGATCACAGATTACCTGAACGATCTGAGCAAGAATGACTTTGGTACCATTCATTCCTGTGAAATAGAAGAAGCTGATTTTTATGTGGGGAGTTACTCCATAGGTGACAGAACAAGAGCATTTCTTAAAGTTCAGGATGGATGCGATTATAAATGCACCTATTGCACTATTCCACTCGCAAGGGGCATTTCCAGGAGCGATACCCTCAAGAATGTATTACAGAATGCAGCAGAGATCGCTGCCCGGGATATCAAGGAAATAGTCCTTACCGGAGTGAACATAGGGGATTACGGAAAAGGAGAATTTGGCAATAAAAAGCATGAACACACTTTTTATGAGCTTGTTCAGGCATTAGATAAGGTAAATGGAATTGAGCGTTTACGTATTTCGTCCATTGAACCAAATCTCCTGAAGGATGAGACCATAGAATTTGTATCCGGGTCTAAGTGTTTTGTCCCGCATTTTCATATCCCGCTGCAAAGTGGAAGTAATGATCTGCTAAAAAAAATGCGGCGGCGTTACAGGCGAGAGCTATATGAAGCGAGAGTTGCCATCATAAAAGACAAAATGCCACATGCATGCATTGGGGTAGATGTTATTGTTGGCTTTCCGGGAGAAACTGAAGAACACTTTTTGGAAACCTATCATTTTCTCAATGAATTGGATGTATCCTATCTTCATGTCTTTACCTATTCTGAAAGAGATAATACTATAGCTGCTGATCTACCGGAGCGGGTACCTATGAAGATCAGACAAAAAAGGAGCAAGATGCTCCGTGGTTTGTCCGTAAAAAAAAGGAGGGCTTTCTACGAAAGTCAGCTTGGAAGTCAGCGAACGGTATTATTTGAAAGCGAAAATAAAAAGGGTTATATCTACGGCTTTACTGAAAACTATGTGAAAGTGAGATCACCATGGGATCCTTCCTTGTGTAATACGCTACATGAGGTTGAACTATCTGAAATAGATGAGGAAGGAATAGTCCGATTTAATTTTGTCTCAGCTGATATAATTGCATAAAAAAACCTCTCGAGAGAGAGGTTTCATTTTTTAGATTCGGATCCCGACGGGAAGCATTTCTTTATATTGCCTGTTTTTTCTTAAAAAGCCTGCTATTTGAGGACTGGTTGGTACAACTCTCAAATTCTGTTCCTGAATGTGATGCAGTACTGATTTAATAAAATCCTCTCGAAAACCATCCGTTGTAATTTCTTCCGGAATGACCAATTTGGTAAGGAATACTTTACGTTCCTGAGAAGAATATTCAATCTTTGCCAAATGGCCGTTAACCTTAGTTTCGAACTGTCGCAGGAAACTATTATCATTAATTACTACTTCATTCATATAGATAGTATTTAGTTTTGGTTTCAGACAAAAAAATTACGAGCGACTCGTAATTTATATTTTTCTTAAACTGCTCTATTGAGAATAGTTTAAAAAACCCCTTAAAAACCCTAAGGCAGGATACAAAAGTAATATAAAAATTGCTATTTTCCTAAATAAAACAGAGGCTAAACGCATATGATCGCAAAAAAGATTCATGTTTACCTTATGCCGGGCATGGCTGCAAAGAGCAGTATCTTTAAGCATATAGAACTTCCTGAGGATCGTTTTGAGACTCATCGTCTAGAATGGTTCGTTCCTTCCAAGGGAATGAGCTTTGAAGCCTATGCGAAAAAGATGAACTCATATATTGAGCATAAGGACCCTGTATTGATAGGGGTTTCTTTTGGTGGGATGTTAGTTCAGGAAATGGCAAAGCATATGCCGGTAAGAAAGGTAGTGATCGTTTCCAGTGTTAAACTTCGTTCTGAAATGCCAAAAAGGTTGGTCTTTGCCAAATATACCCGATTCCACAAACTGCTGCCCACCAGTCTGGTGAATAACCTGGATCTCATTTCCAAATATGCCTTCGGTGAGACGGTCACACAGCGTTTGGAACTTTACAAGGAATTCTTGTTTGTCAAAGATATTTATTACCTGGACTGGTCAATTGACCAGATCGTTCATTGGAAGCAAGATCAATGTGATCCCAGGATCGTACATATTCACGGAGATAAGGATATTGTATTTCCTATACACCATATTAAAGATTGTATAACAGTAAAAAATGGAACCCACACCATGATCATTCACAGATATAAATGGTTCAATGAACGTTTACCTGCAATTATTTTGGATTAAGGGAGTTCTATTGTATACCTTTGATTGTCTTTCAAATACAACGCGATGAAATTTTTAAAAACAACTTTGATGTTCCTGGGAGTAATTTTTCTTGCCAGTACTCTTATTTTTTCAGTACAACAAGGTCACCTTGGTTCCTCTACCGATACGGATGATTCAACGGAGTCGAATTCAGAAAAAAGTGTAGCAGAGGAATATAGGATCACGGCCATCGATATTCCCGAAGATCTGAATTTTGCAGGAGAGACGGTCCCCCAAAATGACCCGGAGATCTTAGAACGTATAGATCGTGAATTTTTAGTAAATACTTATTGGCAATCGAATGCTGTATTACTCATGAAACGGGCAAATAAATATTTCCCCGTCATAGAACCAATATTGGCTAAGAATGGGATCCCGGAAGATTTTAAGTATTTGGCTGTAGCTGAGAGTGGTCTTCAAAATGTTGTATCTCCTGCAGGCGCGGCAGGTTTCTGGCAAATTATGAAGGGTACAGGAAAGGAATATGGCCTGGAAGTAAATTCGAATGTAGACGAGCGTTATCACCTGGCTATGGCAACCCAAGTAGCATGCGACTATCTGAAAAAGAATAAAGAACGTTATGGCAACTGGACCCTCGCAGCAGCTTCATATAATGCAGGAGCAGGGGCTATCAATAAGTACATGGGCATACAACAAGCCACAAATTATTATGATCTTTTGCTGGGGGATGAAACAGGGCGTTACGTATTCAGGATATTAGCGATCAAAGAAATTCTTTCAAATCCTGAAAAATATGGGTTTGAACTTGGAAAGAAAGATCTGTATGAGACCGCACCAACTTTTACGGTGTCCATAGATACACCTGTAGAAGACTTTGCTTCGTTCGCAAAGAACTATGAGATAAACTATAAGATCCTGAAAAGACATAACCCCTGGCTAAGAGAACCTCATTTAAATAATGCCTCAGGAAAGAAATACACTATTGAAATTCCCAATAAAGGATATTATACTACTGCAAAATAAAATTATTGTACTTTGAAAGATATTATAAAAGATCTGATGGGATTCCGTTAGATCTTTTTCATTTGTTGTTGCATCATTTTTATTTGCTCGGTCAACATATTGTTCTTATCTAACTTTTTGGCTTCCCGGAGTAAGGTTGTGGCTTCTCGTTTTCTTCTCTTTTGCATCGCAATTCCCGCAAGACTCAATTTGGCCATAGCCACATCGTAATCCATGTTCAGGCCAAGCTTAAGGGCTTTCTTAAAATATTTTTCAGCCTGTGTAAGATTCTTTTGAGAAAATATGATACCATACAAATAGTTGTAATACCCTTGTTGTTTGGTCGTAAGGGCCGCCTCAGGATTTTTGATCCGCTCTAACCATTTTTCCGTTCCCACCATATCTTGCTTTCGCATTCTCAGGAAGGCAAGTAAGATGAGTTCGTTTCTGAAATACAGGAAAACAAAGATCAGGGAAAGCAAGATCAAAAAGATGCCATTTCCTATATAGCCCTCTACAAATTGATAGATGGCGTATGCTACAATTAGACCTGTAATGACCAGTTTGAAATTTTTATTGAACATAAATATTTATTGAATTAATTCGTACGTTACTGAAGAGGAAATGGTGGTTGGGATCTTTTTGTCTCCCAATTGTGCGATGGTAGAGTACCCTTTCGAAACACCTTCGACCTTCATTTTCTTAATAAATCCGGAATTGAGATCTGTAGTAATACTTGTATCCTGAGTTCCATCTAACAACATAGTGGTGGCGGGTTCTTTTATTTCCATCACAATAGTTGCGATACCACTTATCATGGCATTCTCTGTATTGACAGAATCTAGTTTCCAAACGTTCTGAGCTTTAAGTTTCCCTTCATAGGTATTCTCCCAGGTATCACCTACAGTGATGGACCTGTCCGGATATATATAGGTCATTTGCTTATAGCTGTTCGATAATGCTTCGGAACCAAATTCCTTTTTTAACGAAGCCTTCATCATATTCAAAGAGAAGGCGTCCTCAAGTCCTGAGGCTTCAGTCATTTTTACTACCAAACTGTCTCCTCCCTGCACCTCCAGAATATCACCGTTGTTAGCAAGTTTAATATGAATGGGCACATTGAGTAAACTATTGAAAATACGAGATTGCACGTTTGTTGGATCAACCTCCTTGGCATGTATGTCCATTAAAACTCCCTGGGTACTTGAGGTCATGGTCATGATCAGATCTTCAAAAATGATATCAATGGCATACGAATCAGAATTTTTCGCAACTACCTTAAATTCCATCTGCCCGCTAATAACATTCAAGATCTCATGAGCGGCCCCATCAATTTCCTGAACAATGGCTTGCCTCGCTTCTTGTTTTACCAGAAAAACATCTCCTTTTTTCAGATTATATTGCAGCTTTTCCTGGGCCATAATACTCTGGCACAATGAAGTTACGAGGAGGGTGAGTAAAAGAATTTTAAGTTTCATCAAGCCTGTTCTAAATAATGCTGCAAAAGTACTAAAAACAATCCAAAATATTTTTCCAAATCCATTTGGCAAAGCAAAAACTCTTCGTATATTTGCGCCCAGATTTTGGAAAATTATTAGGGTTTCATATACCCGGGTTACAAAACAAGAATAGCATGAAAAGAACATATCAACCGTCCAAACGCAAGCGTAAGAACAAACATGGTTTTAGGGAGCGTATGGCTTCAGTTAACGGAAGAAAAGTTCTTGCCAGAAGAAGAGCTAAAGGAAGAAAGAAACTATCTGTTTCCTCAGAGCCGAGACACAAAAAATAATGATTGAAAACAAACAATACGAAGGTGTTACTTTTTTAAAGTAGCACCTTTTTTTTTATCAAATAATTACTAAACGCTAAGAACAAGGAAGTTATGCCAAAAAGAGAAGACCTAAAATCTATTTTAATTATTGGTTCCGGCCCTATTATCATTGGACAAGCATGTGAATTTGATTATTCAGGTTCTCAGGCCTTGCGTTCACTTCGTGAAGATGGCATCGAAACCATCCTGATAAATAGTAATCCTGCCACTATTATGACGGATCCTTCTATGGCAGACCATATTTATCTTCTCCCTTTAACTACTAAATCCATAATCCAGGTCCTTAAGAAACATCCCAATATAGATGCTGTTTTGCCCACCATGGGAGGACAAACAGCCCTGAATCTTTGTATTGAAGCAGGAGATAAAGGGATTTGGGAAGATTTTGATGTACAGATCATAGGAGTGGACATTGACGCGATCAACATCACCGAAGACCGGGAAAAATTTCGCAAACTCATGTTGGAGATTGGCGTGGGGATGGCCCCACAATCTACAGCTACCTCTTTCCTTGAAGGGAAGGAAATTGCACAGGAATTTGGTTTCCCACTTGTGATCAGAGCTTCCTATACCCTGGGCGGTGCGGGCGCATCCATAGTTTATAAACCGGAAGATTTTGATGAATTGCTCAGTAGAGGTCTGGAAATATCTCCCATCCATGAGGTCATGATAGACAAGGCACTAATGGGGTGGAAGGAGTATGAATTAGAATTGCTCCGAGATAATAATGACAACGTAGTAATTATTTGTACGATAGAGAATATGGATCCTATGGGAATCCATACAGGCGATTCTATAACCGTAGCCCCTGCGATGACCTTATCTGATCGCACCTTTCAGCGGATGCGGGATATGGCAATTCACATGATGCGAAGTATTGGGGATTTTGCAGGAGGCTGTAATGTGCAGTTTGCTGTGAGTCCGGATGAGAAAGAAGATATCATTGCTATTGAGATCAACCCAAGGGTGTCTCGATCTTCGGCTCTTGCCTCCAAAGCAACAGGATATCCTATTGCTAAGATCGCGGCCAAACTCGCAATTGGATATACCCTGGATGAACTGGAGAACCAGATCACTAAATCTACCTCTGCCTTGTTCGAACCAACATTAGACTACGTGATCGTTAAGATCCCACGTTGGAACTTCGATAAGTTTGAAGGATCGGACAGAACACTTGGGCTACAGATGAAATCTGTTGGAGAGGTCATGGGAATAGGGAGATCCTTTCAGGAGGCCTTACATAAAGCTACGCAGTCCTTAGAGATCAAACGAAATGGCTTAGGGGCCGATGGGAAAGGATACACCAATTACGATCTGATCATCAATAAGCTTACCATCCCAAGTTGGGACAGGGTCTTTGTGATCTATGATGCCATTCAATTGGGAATACCACTGAGCAGGATACATGACATCACAAAAATTGACATGTGGTTTCTGAAGCAATATGAGGAACTACACTTTTTGGAGAAGGAAATTTCCAAACATACCGTAGAAAATTTGCCCAAGGAATTGTTGCTAGAAGCCAAGCAAAAGGGATTTGCTGATAGGCAAATTGCCCATATGCTCGACTGTTATGAGAGTGAGGTCCATAAAAAAAGAACTTTGTTGGGGATCAACAGGGTTTATAAACTAGTAGATACCTGTGCTGCGGAATTCAAGGCAATGACCCCGTATTACTACTCCACCTTTGAGGAGGAAATAGAAATGGCCAATGGGGATCGATTTGTGGCGAACGACAGCGAGGTAACGGAAAAGAAGAAGATCGTGGTCCTGGGTTCGGGCCCAAACAGAATAGGGCAGGGGATAGAATTTGATTACTGTTGTGTTCACGGGGTCCTGGCGGCCGCTGAGTGTGGTTATGAGACCATTATGATCAATTGCAACCCGGAAACAGTTTCAACCGATTTTGACACGGCAGACAAGCTTTATTTTGAACCTGTATTCTGGGAACATATCTACGATATTATTCTACATGAAAAACCAGAAGGGGTAATTGTGCAATTAGGCGGACAAACCGCTCTTAAACTTGCCGAAAAATTAGATAAATACGGAATCAAGATCATGGGGACTAGCTTTAAGTCGCTCGACCTGGCTGAAGACCGGGGTAGTTTTTCCAAACTGCTAAAAGAGAACGAGATCCCTTATCCGGAATTTGGGGTGGCTGAAACTGCAGATGAAGCCCTGGTCTTATCTGATCAATTAAATTTTCCTTTATTGGTGAGACCTTCCTACGTATTGGGAGGGCAGGGAATGAAAATTGTGATCAATAAACAAGAATTGGAGTCGCACGTGGTAGACCTGCTCCAGAAGATCCCTAATAATAAACTGCTACTTGATCACTATCTGGATGGTGCCATAGAAGCCGAGGCAGACGCCATATGCGATGGGAAAGAGGTGTATATCATTGGCATCATGGAACATATTGAACCATGTGGGATCCACTCTGGAGATTCCAACGCAACCTTGCCACCTTTTAACCTGGGCGAATTTGTGATGCAGCAAATTAAGGATCATACTAAGAAGATCGCCCTGGCATTGAAAACAGTAGGACTAATAAACATACAATTTGCCATCAAAGATGATATTGTGTATATCATTGAAGCAAACCCGAGAGCATCCAGGACGGTTCCGTTTATATCCAAGGCCTATGGTGAGCCCTATGTGAATTATGCAACCAAAGTAATGTTGGAAGAGAAGAAACTCAAGGATTTTAAATTTAAACCGCACCTGGAAGGCTTTGCTATTAAGCAGCCAGTGTTCTCCTTCAATAAATTCCCGAACGTAAATAAGAACCTTGGTCCGGAAATGAAGAGTACGGGAGAGAGTATTCTATTTATTGACAGCCTGAAGGATGACGAATTCTACGACCTGTATACCAGAAGGAAGATGTACTTAAGCAAATAACAGGTCTGCTTCCTGATAACGACCATCAGAAGGCGTTAATCTTCCCACTCAGTATGGAAGATACCTTCCTTGTCTGTTCGTTCATACGTATGAGATCCGAAGTAATCGCGCTGTGCCTGAATAAGGTTTAACGGCAGACGCCCGGAAGTATAAGCATCAAAGTACGTAAGGGAATTAGACAGCCCCGGCAGTGGTACGCCATTAGTAGCTCCATATGAAACCAGTTGTCTTACAGAGGCAATTGTTTGCTTTATCTCCCTAGAGAAAGAGGGGTCAAGGAGCAGGTTCGAAAGTCCTGCGTTTTGTTGAAAGGCCATTGTGATATCTGCAAGCAAGCCCGCCCTGATAATACATCCTGCACGCCAGATCTTTGCAATGGTACCCAGATCGAGATCGTACCCATATTCATCAGACGCTTCAGAAAGTTGATGTAAGCCCTGTGCATAGGTTATGATAAAG
>JABDQS010000310.1 GCA_013042125.1 Eudoraea sp. | reverse complement strand
CTTTATCTCCTTGTATTTCCCTTGTATCTCACTATGCTGCCCTGCCTTGGCTCCATATCCTCCCAACTCCTTTAAAAGAGACGGGTATAATATCTTTTTGATCAAAGTACTTTTTCCACTTCCTGATACTCCTGTTACTATAGTGAGCATATTTAAGGGAATTGTCACATCAATATTCTTCAGATTGTGCTCCCTGGCACCAACAATCTTAATGTAGTTAGGACTTGTTCTGCGTGTTTCCGGCACTGCAATTTCCTGCTTTCCGTTCAGATAGTCTGCAGTTAAAGAGTTAGCCATAAGGATCTCCTGAAAGGTCCCGCTGGCCACTACTTCGCCACCAAAGGTGCCGGCTTCCGGGCCAATATCTATAATGATGTCTGCTGCCTTCATGATATCCTCATCGTGCTCTACCACAATAACCGTATTACCAAGATCCCGTAGCGAGCGGAGCACATCGATCAAATTCTCAGTATCCCGTGGATGTAGTCCAATACTTGGTTCATCGAGGATATACATGGACCCAACCAGACTACTTCCAAGCGATGTGGCCAGATTGATACGTTGACTTTCACCACCGGATAGGGTGTTCGATTTTCTGTTAAGGGTTAAATAGCCTAATCCAACCTTATCCAGAAAGCCCAGGCGAGTGTTGATCTCCTTAAGCAGTCTGTTGGCGATCTTTTGATCGTGATCAGAAAGTTCCAGATCCTTAAAAAATGTTTTTAAATGAATGATAGGACGTTCCACCAGGTCTGATATTGAACTTCCATTGATCTTTATATTCTCTGTTTCTTTCCGTAGTCTTTTCCCCTTACATACCAGACAGCGGGTTTTCCCACGATAGCGGGAGAGCATTACACGGTTTTGAATCTTGTAACTTTTATCCTCCAGTTGTTTAAAGAACTTCGTTATCCCAATAAAATGGTCATTGCCTTCCCACACAAGATTCTTTTGATCCTCTGTTAACTGGAACCATGGCTTATGAATGGGAAAATCGAAGGTGTAAGCGGCATTCACCAACTGATCTCTGTACCAACTCATTCTCTCCCCACGCCAGGGAAAAATCGCATTTTCATATACTGAAAGGGACGTATTAGGTATTACAAGGTCTTCATCGATACCTATTACATCTCCGTAGCCTTCACAATTGGGACAGGCTCCATAAGGGTTATTAAAACTGAATAAATGGACGTTGGGTTCCAAAAAGACCATGCCATCTAGTTCAAAGGCGTTGCTAAATGAGGTTTCTTTTCCAGTGGCCACTTCTTCTATGATACAATCGCCTTTTCCTTCAAAGAAGGTTGTATCTATGGCATTCGCCAAACGGTTGTAGAAATCTTCATCATCTTTTTTTACGATACGGTCTACCACCAGGTACAACTGATCACCTACTTTTTGATGAAGTTCCTCATCAATTCTATGAATAGACCCTCCATACTTTATTCTCGCATACCCCTGCTTTGAAAAAAGCTGCAGGGTTTTCTTCTTATCCCTGTCTTCCGGAATGGTTATGGGGGCCAGAAGTAGCAGTTTGGTGTTTTCCTCGAAGGATTTCACAAAGGTGACCACATCTGTCACCGTATGTTTTTTTACCTCATTTCCTGAAATTGGCGAATAGGTCTTACCTATGCGTGCAAACAGTAGTTTTAAATAATCATAGATCTCAGTGCTTGTGCCAACGGTAGATCTGGGATTGGTAGCATTTACCTTCTGTTCTATGGCTATGGCCGGAGCAATACCTTTTATTGAATCTACTTTGGGTTTATCTAATTTTCCTAGGAATTGTCTTGCATATGAGGAAAGGCTTTCAACATACCGTCTTTGTCCCTCAGCATACAAGGTGTCGAAAGCCAAACTAGATTTACCTGAACCGGAAAGACCGGTAATGACCACCAATTTGTTCCTGGGGATCACCACATCAATATTTTTTAAATTGTGCAGTTTAGCCCCTTTAATAATTATGTTATGCTTAGGATCTACCTCTGTAATTGTGGCCATAAAGAATCAGAAAGTTGCAAAGATACGATATGTCAAAACCAAACGCCAGTTGAATAAAGGAAGGAACTGAAAAATGTTAAAAAGAATCCTTATCTCTTGAGAATTCATATTTTTTCTATCTTTGAAATGTTAATCAAAACAAAATACTGCCTATATAGCAACATTACTTTTTTGAAAAGGATAATAAAAGTCGCGTCCTACACATATACTGCGACCCCTGAATTAAACCAAAAAAGTAATTGTATGCAAACAACGATTGACGATGCTATTCTCATAAGGAATTATATTGATGGTGATGAACGAGCCATTGAGATCCTCATAAACAAACACAATCAGCGCTTAAGCAGCTATATATATTCTAAGGTACATGATATGTCCATTACCGAGGATATATTTCAAGACACCTTTATTA
>JABDQS010000303.1 GCA_013042125.1 Eudoraea sp. | reverse complement strand
TTGGTGCTCCATCCATTAATGGGATAGGCACCTCAAAGCGCCGGGCATAAATGAATAATAAGGCTCCAAGCAATAGAAATATAAAATTCACTACTATCAGGATCACACTAAATGAGACCATATTTTTCTGGGCATCATGTAAGTTCCTGCAGGTGAGATTTTTTTGCATCATATCCTGATCCAGCCCTGTCATACAGATGGTAATGAACATCCCTCCCAGAAATGATTTAACGAAATGATTCTTTTCATAGAAGTCATCAGTAAAAAAAATAGTACTGTATTCTTTGAGTTCTTCCGAACTTAGAAATTCAGTAAAACTCCAGCCTAATTTTTCATTGATAAAATATATAGATAAACCCACTGAGACCAGCATAAAGAGAGTTTGCAAGGTGTCTGTCCAGACGATGGTCTTAATTCCACCACGAAAAGTGTAGATCCAAATCAATAGTATAGACAGAATTACAGTGAGCTCAAATGGTACATTCCATGCGTCAAATACAAACTGCTGTAATACTATGGCTACCAGGAACAATCTGAAGGAAGCGCCAAGGACCCTTGAAATAAAGAAAGAGAGTGCCCCTATCTTATAACTAACAGGTCCAAACCGATCTTGCAAGTATTCATAAATAGACGTGACATTCAGGCGATAGTAGATGGGTAAAAGCACAAAGGCAATTACGAAATACCCAAACAAGTAGCCAAAAACTACTTGCATATAACTAAAATCTGAAGACTCTACCCAGCCGGGAACGGATATAAATGTAACGCCAGACAGGGAAGCTCCAATCATCCCAAAAGCCACGACAAACCATGGCGATTGCTTCCCTGCCTTGAAAAAATCGGCATTGGAATCATTTCGTCCCGTGAAGTAAGAAATCAGAACAAGGACCAGGAAATAGGCGCCTATAATGAACAGAATATGGGAAGCTGTCATTCAAATTAATTTCCCGTGCAAAGTACAAAAAGTAAAAATAGTACGTAATTTTGTCCGTATGGAATTTTCTTCAAAGCTTCTGGAAAACGCAGTATACGAAATGTCCCAATTACCTGGAATAGGTAAAAGAACGGCCTTGAGATTGGTACTGCATCTATTAAAGCAACCTGCTTCTCAAACAGATAGATTGGCACGTTCTTTAGAATCTTTGCGAACCCAAATTAAGTTTTGCAGTAATTGTCATAATATTTCCGATGTGGCTCTTTGTGAGATCTGCGCGAACCCCAAAAGGGATACAAGTTTGGTTTGTGTGGTTGAGGACATTCGCGATGTGATGGCCATTGAGAATACAAGTCAATATCAGGGGTTGTATCACGTATTAGGCGGTAAGATCTCACCTATGGAAGGAATTGGTCCTCAGGACCTTACAATTAATTCACTTGTTGAAAAGGTTAAAAGTGGTGCCATAAAGGAACTTATCTTTGCCATGAGTTCAACCATGGAGGGTGACACCACAAATTTTTATATTTATAAACAAATACAGGGTCTGGAAGTAAACACCTCTACCATAGCAAGAGGAATTTCAGTAGGAGATGAGCTGGAATATGCTGATGAGATCACCCTTGGAAGAAGCATTATAAATAGGATCCCTTTTGAGAATTCCCTGAAGGCACATTGATAGAACCGTGTGGAAAATTTAAAAAATAGTCTATAAATTTAGTATTTTTGCAAAAATATTGTACCTAACAAGGCAGTTAATAAGAATATGTCAAAGTTTGAATTGAAATTACCTCAGATGGGCGA
Source organism: Eudoraea sp. (assembly GCA_013042125.1). Taxonomy (GTDB): domain Bacteria; phylum Bacteroidota; class Bacteroidia; order Flavobacteriales; family Flavobacteriaceae; genus Muriicola. The sequence continues at coordinate 2,181 of JABDQS010000303.1, read as the reverse complement.
AAGCGTCGCGGAAGCAACCTTAACTACCTGGCTTAAGGAAGTAGGAGACACCATTGAATTGGATGAGGCAGTTTTTGAGATTGCGACAGATAAAGTAGATTCCGAAGTGCCTAGTGAGGTGGAAGGCGTTTTGCTGGAAAGACTTTTTGAAGTAGACGATGTCATTAAAGTAGGACAGACAGTCGCCGTTATTGAGGTTGAGGGCTCTGAACCTTCTACTCCGGAACCTTCTACGGAGGTGGAGCAGACAGATGAGGTCCTTCCTGAAGCTGCACCGGCAACCATCGAAAAGCAAGTAGCGGCCGCCAAAGAAACAGTTACAGCCCCGGTGGCGGATCAACGGGCATCAGAACGTTTTTATTCACCTCTGGTAAAGAACATAGCTAAAAAGGAACAGATTCCATTTGAAGAACTAGAGTCTATTGTTGGCTCTGGTCTGGAGGGAAGAGTTACCAAGAATGATATTTTGGCATATCTGGAAAACAGAAGGAATGGAGGTGCTGAAAAACAGCCCATTACAACTCCGGTGACTGAGGATATAGAAACTGTTAGATCTTCCTCCCAAACAATCAAAGAGTCCCCAACAATCAAAGACTCTCCAACAATCGCAGAAACTCCTCATAAAGTTACCACCGCTCAATCAACCGCGGGAGATGAGGTGATCCCAATGACCCGCATGGGCAAGCTTGTAGCCCAACATATGATCAATAGTGTTGCTACCTCGGCACATGTTCAAAGTTTTATTGAAGTAGATGTGACCAAAGTGGTTAGCTGGAGAAATAAAGTGAAGGATGGCTTTGAGAAACGTGAAGGTGAAAAGCTCACTTTTACCCCTATTTTTATAGAAGCGGTGGCCAAGGCCTTAAAGAAGTTCCCAATGGTGAACATATCCGTAGAGGGTGAAACTGTAATAAAGAAGAAGAACATCAATATTGGGATGGCTGCAGCCCTTCCGGACGGCAACCTTATTGTTCCGGTAATAAAGAATGCGGACCAGCTTAATTTGGTCGGCATGGCCAAAGTTGTGAACGATCTCGCCAATAGATCAAGAAATAATGCTTTAAAACCGGATGAAATCAAAGACGGGACCTATACGGTGACCAACGTAGGTACTTTTGGAAGTGTTTTTGGGACACCTATCATTAATCAGCCGCAGGTAGGGATCCTGGCATTGGGAGCAATTCGTAAGGTACCCGCCGTCATTGAGACATCTGAAGGCGATTTTATTGGCATTCGAAGTAAAATGTTTCTTTCGCATAGTTATGATCACCGGGTAGTGAATGGGGCTTTGGGAGGTATGTTTGTAAAAGCAGTAGCTGATTATCTCGAGAGCTGGGACATCAACCGGGATATTTAGTCATTTAGAGAGCGATACCTTTAACTACCTCATCCGGATTATTTAATACAGCAAAATGGAATTAAACCTAAGCAAACCTATTTGTTTCTTCGACCTGGAAACTACGGGCACCAACGTGGCCAAAGACAGGATCGTTGAAATATCTATCCTTAAAATATTTCCTAATGGAGAAAAGGAACACCGTACCTGGCTCGTGAATCCGGAATGTGAGATCCCCGCAGTTGTAGTGGCTATTCATGGTATTTCAAACGAAAAGGTTGCTAATGAACCAACGTTTAAGGCCTTGTCAAAGGAGATCTATCAGTTCATAAAAGATAGTGATCTTGCGGGATTTAATTCTGATCGTTTTGATATCCCTCTGCTCGCCGAAGAAATGCTAAGAGCCGATATCGATTTTGATATGAAGAGTATGGTATCTGTAGATGTTCAGACCATTTTCCATAAAATGGAACAGCGAACGCTTTCTGCAGCTTACAAGTTCTATTGTGACAAAGATCTGACCGATGCACATAGTGCAAAGGCAGATACGGTAGCTACTTATGAAGTATTGCTATCTCAGTTAGAGCGTTATCCGGAGTTGGAAAATAATATTAAAAAACTTGCCATATTTTCTACACATAAGCAGAGCGTAGATTTCGCAGGCTTTATTGGCCTGGATGAAGATGAGGAAGAGATCTTCACCTTTGGAAAACACAAAGGGAAAAAAGTGCGACAGGTTTTAGAAGAGGAGCCCGGCTATTTTGGATGGATATTGAATGCCGATTTCCCCTTGTATACAAAGAAGGTCCTCACACAAATCAAATTGAGCAAGCTCAATAATAAAC
>JABDQS010000301.1 GCA_013042125.1 Eudoraea sp. | reverse complement strand
GCCTCCACGGCTTCCAATAATTTTTCTTCAGAAGCATCGGGCCTGGGGAACAGTATATTCTCTCGTATGGTACCCTCAAACAGAAAATCGTCCTGCAGCACCACACCCAGATGTTTTCTATAGCTGTTTAACGATACTTTTGAAAGATCTTTACCATCAATGGTGATGATGCCGGAATCGGGATTTAAAAAACTGGCCGCTAAACCGGCAATGGTACTTTTCCCTGAGCCGGAACTACCAACAAGCGCAATTACAGATCCCGAGGGAACGTTGAAACTAATGGAATGCAAAACCTCTTTTTCCTCTTCATAAGCGAAAGAAACATTCTTGAATTCAATATCCCCTTTTATCTTATCAATGGTTATTGTACGATCTTCAGGATTCTCTTCTTCAGACATGTTCATTAACTCCTCAGTTCTGTCTAATCCGGCTAATGCTTCGCTTAATTGGCTGCCAATATTACTCATTTGTACAATGGGTGCTACCATGAGGCCAAGCAGGAAGGTGAATTCCAAAAACTCACCGAGGGTAAGCTGGTCATTCATGATCTTATATCCTCCAATACCCATAATACCTGTTGTAGCTACTCCCAGAAGAAAGGTGGAAGAGCTGGTCATAACGGCGGTTGCAGTCAGGCTTTTTTTCACATTCTGATATAATCGATGCACACCATCTTTAAACACATCATGCTCCTGTACCTCAGCATTAAATCCCTTAATTACCCGGATCCCTCCCAGGGTTTCTGTAAGCCTGCCTGTAACTTCAGCATTTATTTTGCCACGGTTTCGAAAAATAGGGCGAATGATCTTAAATGCTTTTAGGGCCACTGCCGCAAATATGGCCAGGGGTATAAGCGCAAATACGGTCATTGATACACTAATGTTGAGTAAAAGCACCAGGGCCGCAATGGCCGTGATAGATCCACCTACCAATTGCACCAATCCGGTACCAATGAGATTTCTCACTCCCTCAACATCGGTCATGATCCTTGATACCAGTTCCCCAGACTTTGTATTATCGAAAAATCTGATGGGGAGTGTCAGGATCTTATGCTGTACCTGGGCACGTAATTCTGAGATCATATACTGTGCCTGAACGCTCAATATTTTTGTTAATAGAAAAGAAGTGACCGCCTGTACCAAAATAGCAAAGATCACAATTCCTATTAATAGCTTTAAAAAAGGGAGATCTTTATTAGGGATTATATCGTCCATTAAATATTTGAGGGACATTGGCGCTACAAAACTGGCAGCCTTGCTGATGACGATTAAAATGAGACCTATGAAAACGAGATTTCTCCGGGGCCAGATAATGGTCTTAAATGCTTTAAGTATGCTTACTTTTTTGTTGGCCATAAATGAATAGATGTTTACTATAAGAAGGCCCCCAAGTTACGGATAATATCAGCATTATCTGTAAAGCAGAACCATTGTAATAATTTATTCTAAATTAGTATTTCATCAAGAAGTCTGGTAAATTCACGCTGCAACAAATTTAAAATATGGAAACACTGGATAGTAATGGAAATCTGCTCGAAGATGGGAACAATGTACATGTTACAAAGGACCTTAAAATAAAGGGGATGTCAAAAACCTTAAAGAGAGGGAACCTCATAAAGAATATCAGATTAACGTCAGATTCCAATTCAGTTGAATGTAAGATTGGGAAGAGTACCATAGTATTAAAAACACAGTTTTTAAAGAAAGCATAGTTATGAAACCGATACAAGTCCTTTTAGTTATTCTATTACTCGTCTCTTGTGGAACTATTGACAAGGCATCGGATCTGGAACGATGGGAGAAATATGCAGAAAACACCACCATTATCAGAGATGATTTTGGCGTACCCCATATTTATGGAAAGACCGATGCTGACGCCGTTTTTGGATTGTTATATGCTCAATGCGAAGACGATTTTACCAGGGTAGAGCAAAACTATATTTGGGCCACAGGCAGGCTGGCTGAGGTTGAGGGGGAAGAAGCATTATACAGCGATCTGCGCGCTCATCTATTTATGACCAGGGAAGAGGCCATTGCTAACTATGAAAAGAGTCCGGAATGGTTAAGAGAACTATGCGATGCATTTGCTGCGGGTATAAACTACTATTTGTATACTCACCCGGAAGTAACACCCAGGCTATTGACAAAATTTGAACCATGGATGCCGATGTACTTCAGTGAAGGGTCTATTGGAGGGGACATAGAGCGTATAAGTACAAATAAAATCCGGGCGATGTACGAAAAAGGAATAGCATTTCCCAAGTCCATAGAAGCCGAATTTGAAAAGAAGGAAGCGGAACTGGAACCCCAGGGGTCTAATGGGATCGCCATCTCAGGGGAACTCACAGAGTCTGGTAATGCCATGCTTCTGATCAATCCCCATACCTCATTCTATTTCAGGGGAGAAGTTCATGCCGTTAGTGAAGAAGGGCTGAATGCCTACGGGGCGGTTACCTGGGGGCAGTTTTTTATCTACCAGGGATTCAATGAAAAAACAGGCTGGATGCATACCTCAACCTATACAGATGTCATGGATGAATTTGTAGAAACCATAGTAGACCAGGAGGGGGATCTGCTCTATCAATACGGAGAAGAACTACGACCGGTGACCACCTCAGAGATTACCCTGAAGTATAAGGAAGGAGAAGAACTAAAAGAAAAAACCTTTCCAACATACAGGACCCACCACGGACCTATTACCCATATGGAAGGAGATAGGGTAGTGGCATCTGCTATGATGTGGGAACCCATAAAAGCACTCGAGCAATCCTATATACGCACAAAACAAGAGGGATATGAAGGGTTCAGGGAGATGATGGATATCCGTACCAATTCATCTAATAATACGGTATATGCAGATGCTGAAGGGAATATCGCCTATTTCCATGGTAATTTTATTCCCGTGCGGGACACTGTCTATGATTATTCGCAACCGGTTGAAGGCAAGGACCCCAGTACAGATTGGAAAGGACTACATACTGTAGATGACAATATTTTGGTACTGAATCCGGGAAACGGGTGGATACAAAATTGTAATTCAACCCCGTTTACGTCGGCTCTGGAGTTTAGTCCAAAAAGGGAGAACTATCCCGGCTATATGTCTATTGACCGGGAAAATTTCAGAGGGATCCATGCAATAGAGTTATTGCGAAACAGAAGTGGCTATTCGATAGACAGCCTTATTGAACTGGCCTATGATCCTTATTTACCAGCCTTCGCTGCGCTAATTCCAGGCCTGGTGGAAGCCTATGACCAATCTCAACCCAAAAACCCTGAAATGGCTAAGGCTATTGAGCTTCTCAGAGCCTGGGACTATAAGACTGGCATAGAATCCATAGGAATGACCTTAGCACATTTTTACGGCACCAATTATGGTAGGGAAGGAATTCGTCCGTATGCCATGAGTGATATGGAAGCCATGACCTATTTCGGATCTGCTTCCCCCCAAAAGGAACGTCTTGCCATATTTGAAATGACCTTAAGGCAACTCGATAATGATTTTAAGACCTGGGAAATACCATGGGGAGAAGTGAACAGGTATCAACGACTAAATGGCGATATACGCCAGGCATTTGATGATGATAAACCCAGCATGCCTATTGGTTTTGCCTCAGGGCGATGGGGAGCGCTGGCCGCCTATGGAGCTAGGTATGACAACAATACGAAGAAGATCTATGGCACCAGGGGGAACAGCTTTGTAGCCGTGGTGGAGTTTGGCGAACGAGTGAAAGCAAAAAGCATCTTGGCTGGGGGACAAAGCGGAGATCCTTCTTCACCGCATTTTGATGATCAGGCACAACCCTATGCCGATGTAGTATTTAAAGATGTGGCTTTCTACAAAGAGGATGTTATAAAACGGGCACAAGAGACCTATCAGCCTGGTAAGCGGTAGGCAACTATTCCTGTACAATGATCAGGGATGCTTTTGAACCGGTAGAAAGTAACCATTTATTGGAGTAGATAAGTTTACCCATATCGTCATAGACGTCTACCTGAGCGGTATTTGGTCCTGAGGTTCCCTGGTTCAGGGCCTCAAAATCCAGGCGATTAAATCCTTTTTCAAGGGTAAGGTTAACCCCTTTAAAACTCCCGGTTAGCAGAATGTTGGGATCTATTACATTTTCATTGGCATAGATCTTCACCCTGTCTCCGTCTACATATTCATGATCTCGGCAGACGATACCAACAAATTTTGAGGAAGTTTTGATATCTCCCAGATACATATCTCCATAGTGTTCTTTGCTATTCCCTTTTTCACGCTCTCCTACCTTCGGATCGATCTCAAGATCATATCCTGCTTGTCTCAATTCATTAGCCGGGAGCATCTGAATATTTCTTGCCATGATTGAATCCTTTAGATTGGGAGTTTTACTCATATCGATCACAGAAGGCATTCTTAGCGCAGTGCCTTGCTTCGGACTCGCTTTAATATCCAATGTGGGTTTTGGCCCTATTTTCAAAGGTTGAGTTCTAGGAATATCTGTTTGTGACATCCCGATCGCAACAAAACCCAAAATCATAAACAGGGCAAAAAAGGCTTTCATAGCAATATTTTAACGATGTTAAAGGTAGCAAATACCCTGCCATGAGGACTTAAATCGCTGTTAAATTCGATGAATGCCTTAAGGTTCCGTGATATACAATTGAAGTTTTACAGCATATCTATTTGATCTTCTTTCCCAATAATGAGCTCGTGCAGAGGGGGTTTATTTATGTCGGCACGCCGTTGTTTCTTCATGGATATCAAAGGTCTTTAGTTTGCCCTGCCAACTCCAAAAGGTAGGATTAAAGACCAAATCAGGAAACAGGAACGCTGATAT
>JABDQS010000298.1 GCA_013042125.1 Eudoraea sp. | reverse complement strand
ACCATGCCCCTATTGAAAAGCCTTTTAATATGGGAGTATTGCAAGTGTGATAGTTGAACTCTTAAGATCTTTCTAACCGGATATTGATAAATTTCTTTTTGAGGATCTTTATCCTAAGTTTTTTCATCCCTCTGGCGGTGAATTGAATTAAATCTCCTTCTGAGGCCGGTATTTGATAATTGCCTTTCTCATTGGTCTTCACAGAGACATTCTGGCTCAGATTGACCACATCTACATCTGCCAAAGCTATATTTCCATAAAATACAAAGCCTGAGATAATGGATTTGTCTGCCTTCTCCTTGCGCTTTGCTCTTGCTTTTTTCTTTGGCTTTTTGGTGTAAATGGTGCTTTGAAGCTCATAGGCCATAGCTGCATCCATCAATATTTGCCAGGAATCCTGACTGGCATACCTTTTATAGGAATCGGTAAATTTATTATTAGCTGCAGCCAAAACAAGTCCAATTTTACTGCTGCCATATACCTTCAACAACTCCAGACTCGCAATAAAGGTGCCTTTTACATACAGATCATATGGCCGCAGGTCTAACCTTATACGACCAGGATTTTTAATAGTATAAAGAATGTTTTTACCACTTGTATTTAAGTTGGTGCCGGGATAAGACCTTTTCCCGTCTGACTTGTAAAAGTTAACACGCACCAAAACACTGTCTGTCGTATTTCCAAGTACCTCAAAAGTAAATTCATTGAGCCTGCGCAATCCTTTTTTAATCTGTATCCTGGTACCAAGTTCCCCACCTAAGGCAATATTGTCTTTCCAATAACCATAAAACTGATGTCCCCCATTTTTATAGCCAATGGATTCTTCACTTTTATACGGGCCTGCATTTGTGACAACAACCTCGTTCAACAATTCTGCCTTGGGTTCCATTAAGATCCTGGGGTATTCATTATATCGGAATTCGAGATCTGAGACCAATTTATTGATAGTGGCATACCCCAAGGCGGAGAACTGCAGCATATCATCCGGACCAAATTGTCTTGGATCCAGTTCTAAATGAAACAATCCATCTTCATCACTCACAGTACCAATTCCCTTGTCCAGGATGCCGATATTTACATAAGGAATGGGTTTATTTGTTTTATTATCGAAAATGATTCCTTTAAAATCTTCCTGAGAATAGCCCAGATTTAGGATAGAAATAAAGAAGAAAAATTTTAGAAAAGATCTAATTCGAAACAAGGGATGTTGAATTTTGAACCGTAAATAATTCCTGATTCACATTCTTTAATTGCAGTTTAAACACCTTCTCCTCCTTGCGCTGCGACTTGGTTCCAAAATTGGAATAAATAGTAACCTTAAAAAAGGTTGGTGTTAAACTTTTATTGCCAAGGTATTTCAAATTTACTTGCCAGTTACCAGGAAGACTGCCATCTATAAGGTATTCCTCACATGAGTACCCTTTTAATTTCTCTTCCCTGATCCTATTGGGATCGGCAACTAAACTATGCTCCCAGTTAAAGTATTTGTTTTGAGGGTTTACGAATTGTAACTCAAACTCTGCTTCACTGTCACTCCATTCAAAAACAAGTCTTGTGCCCTCAAAATCACTATTCAAAGAGGGGCCTTTTGAAATTTCTTTCCCGATAAGTTCCTTCCTGTATAATTGTAATAAATTACTGAATTCTCTTTCAATGAGCGGGGTGAAATTTACATCCTCTGCTGGTATAAACCCTTCCCCGATGAGGTAGTCATAACGTGCATAGAGTGATGCCGCTTTTTTAAATTCATCAATATCGACATAACTCAGTGCCAGATCCCGGTAAGATTGTGCATAATTAGGCCGGAGGATAAATACTTCTTTGAATAGATCATGAGCCTTATCAGTTTCTCCAAGTACCTGATAGAGATAGGCCAAAGCCTTCAGACCAACGGGGTTGTCTTCAAACAAGTACCAGTGTTGTTTTATTACCTGGTCCGCAAAGTCTGAATTTTTCCATTTAGCTGAAAAATATCCAAAGACGTCCAGGAAATAATACAAGGAACTGCTGTATGCTTTTGATTGAGTTTCATATAGGGCTATCGCTTCTTTTTCTGAAGATGAAGCATACAAGGCCTTTAAATACTCCGGATTATTCTTGTCTGCCTGTTGTTTTGAAATTGCTGTTCCTTCATAAATGTTGTTGCGAAGCAACGCCCGATCATAAGGACCACCAGTTAGTGGTTCTCTAAAGGTATTTGCGCCCTTTGTATTGATCACAATAATTCCTCCATTTGCTTGTCCTCCGTATTTAATGCCGAGTCCAAGGCCACTGAGAATGGCAATGCGCTCAACGTTCTCAATGTTTATAAAGTCAGGGAATTCCGTGAGAATTAATCCGTCTACATCATAAATGGCAGGGAACATTCCTAATGCAGATCCTCTTAAGTATATCGTTGGTTTATAAAAATCACCAGAGCGATCAACGCGAATACCAGCGGCTCGGTATTGGATGGCAGAGGCAAGATCAATACCTCCAAAAAGGAATTCCGACTTATCAATGATCCTTACAGCGAAGTTTGTGATTTCCTTATCAAGAATACCAAAGGCTGTGTTGATGAGGTTCTTATTGGAGTTGTACTCCATTCGTAGTTGCTTCTGACTTTTTATCTTTGTTTTTTCAAGGACCACCTCGTCCAGCACGTTTACAGCAGTATTTAATTTAATATTCAGTACTGAGCTCACATCTTCAACCAAGATCTCCATATCGGCGTGGCCGGGATATGAAAAAGTTACAAGATCCCCTTCTGATGTCTCTAATTGATATTTCCCTTCACTATCTGTTTTTACCGTCTCCCCGCTCTTCTCTGAACGAACTTCTGCATTAATCAGTGGAAATTCCATATTAGTTACTTTTCCCCTGATGGTACGTGGATTCTCCTGTGCCTGCAATACCAGCGTAATACAGAGCATAAGGCTAATGATAATAGTCTTTTTCATAGCGTATCTTTAAGTTGAATTTTTTGCAGTTTTACTACAAAAAACCTGCCAAATCATTTAAAATTAAGAAAAAAAAGAGAATCAATTTACACGCAGTATTTTTAGTTGCCTGGTTTCCTCCCGGCTATTGAAAACGACCACTACCTCTTCCGATTTCTGATCCGGATATCCGAAATTCTGATAGATCGTACATCTTAGCACAAGGGGCACCTGATTGGTAATGTCGATATGGCTGAGGTAGGTGGCATTAAGGATCCACTCCCCCTGAACTCCTTCCCCATAGAATTCGAATTCCTCTGAAGTATACCGATTTAAAATTTCGTCCTTCATTCGCTCTGCACTGGAAGTGCTGTTGTGCTCCCAGTTAAAATAACGTTTTTGTGGGTTCACAAACTGCAAATTAAACTCAGCCTCCGGATCGTTCCACTCAAAAACCAGTCGAACATTGTATTTAATATTATTGAGGTAGTTGGCCGGTACCTCAGTCAAATTTAATTTTCCTTTGTGTCTGAAAACCAGGTTTTTCAACTCCCTGTTTACTGTTTTGGCGATAGGTTTTACCGCAAGGTTTGACGATGAAGACGGTCCCTGTAATGCCAGCAGCTGCTGCAATGCCTTTTTATACTCGCCAACCTGTCTGTTAGCTATTGCCAAATCCAGATATGCCTGCACATTATTCTCATCCATTTGGATAATCTCCTCATTGATCCCAATCACTTGCTCATAATAACCTAGTTCGGATAAGGCAAGAGAAACAGCTTTCAATGTTTTAATGTCCTTGGGGAAAAGTTCGAGGATACCAGAGATGATTACTGCTGCTTTTTGGCTATCTCTGCTTTTAAAGTAGTCAGACGCATCAAAGAAAAACTCCATCTCATCTTCAGCAGCCGGCCTCATCTTCAGATAGGTGCTATAAGCCCCCTCCGAGGTCGTTGACTGCTCCAGAGATCTCCTGAAGGAGGATACGTTCTCTGTTGCCGACTCCTCCTCATTATAAATATTATCCGTGAGCCTTGCCAGGTCTGTTGGTTCGCCATTTTGTTTGGAAGCCATGGCGGTTTTGGTGGTGATCAGAATAACTCCGTTAGCACCCAAGCTACCGTATTTATTGGTGGCTGCATATCCTTTTAGCACAGAAATTGAAGCGATGTTTTCCGGATTTACATAGTCAAAACCTGTTTGGCTATTTTGCCGCTCCGCAAATTGCTGTACTCCATCGCGAGAAGAATCTGATTGCCGTTGCGGCACGCCATCTATTACCACCAGCCCATAATTGTTACCTAATATTGAGGTATTAGAGCGCATGGTTACTCTGCTAAGATCTTCGTCATTCCTTAGGGTCACATTAGAAAAGTTATTCAATACTGCCTGAGAAACATCGGTCTGTATAGGATCGATGTCATCTTCGTCTATCGATTGAACTGCATAGCCAATTTTCTCCTTATTTTCCTTCCCATAAGCCGTATTGATCTCAGAAGTAAACTCTTGTTGTCTTTTCTCAATTAGCGTGACCTCATCCAGCGTAAAGACATTGCCTTCCAGGAACACATTCATCTGTTCGGTATCTTCCACAGCTACCACCTTGTACGTATTGTTCCTTCTGCTGCTGATCAAAAGACTGTCTCCCGGCCTGGCTTCTATGGTAAACGTTCCATCTACAACAGACCTTGTACCCCCCGGCATTCCCTTTACAGCAATGACCACATCAGGCACAGGCATATTATCAACATATACTTTTCCCCGCACCAAAGTATTTCCGCTACTTTGAGTCTTTTTCAGACTGCCGATATTTTCGGGCAAAATAGCGGCAAAGTCCATCAATCGGTAACGGTTGATCAGAGCGGTCCTCTTAAGGAATTCCTCATCCCGGTTAGGAGAACTATTGATCAGGTAGCTTTTGGCAAGCATCTTGGGGTAATCTTTTTCAAACACCCCATTTCCATCGGTAAACATATAAATATTAGGGTGTTTGGCC
>JABDQS010000297.1 GCA_013042125.1 Eudoraea sp. | reverse complement strand
GTGAAATGCCGACTGATTTAAGAGCAATTGTATTTCGGAAGCAGCCAATTCTTCCGGTGAGATCAACTCATCTATTCCCAGTTCAGAGAATTTTATCTTTTCCCTGTGATCTAAAAACTCCGTGTTGGAGATCCTGGCAATGGTTTTCTTAGAACCCATCTGTTTCGCCAACATGCACAAGGTAATATTGGTGGTTTCGGAAGACGTCACTCCAATCACCAGATCCGAACTCTCCACATGTGCTTCCTGCAACATGGATATGGAAGTAGCATCACCTCTTAATACTCTGATATCCAAATGATTGTCTGCGTATATTAGACTGTCTTTATTGGTGTCTATCAGGGTGATATCCTGTGATTCATAGGATAATAGTTTTGCCAAATGAAAACCTACTTCACCTGCGCCAGCGATTATTATTTTCATATGCTAAAAAGGTCATTTATCATATACTACAGACCATCTAAGAAGTTATATTCTGATCTATAAAGCCACGGCACTTATCTAAGAAAGAGTTGCATGGTTTTGCATGTCAAAATTACGGAAATTTATTTCAACCCTTCTTAAAACGGCAACACTTTGTTCAAACCTAGAAATTATTATAAGAAAATAGCTCTTATGATTACGAAGGCATTGTAGTATCTTTGCCGCAAATTTTATGAAATGGCCAAGAAGGTTACTCCTTACAAGGACTCAGCAAAAGGTAAAAAAGAACAGGTTACCACAATGTTCGATGCAATTTCCGGAGAGTACGATGGTTTGAACCGGGTTATTTCTTTTGGAATTGATGTAAAATGGCGAAAGAGGGTTGTTAATATTCTGAAGGAACGAAAACCAAAAAACATCCTCGATATTGCAACAGGGACAGGTGATCTGGCAATAAATCTCGTGGAAACTGGTGCTGAAAGAATTGTGGGTCTGGACATATCTACCGGAATGTTATCTGTAGGCAGGAAAAAGGTAAACCAAAAGCATTTAGAAAATGTCGTTGAAATGGTCGTTGGAGATAGTGAAAACCTGCAATTTGAAGATGCCTGCTTTGATGCCGTAACGGTGGCTTTTGGAGTACGTAATTTTGAACACCTTGAAAAAGGCCTGCAAGAGATTTTCAGGGTTTTGAAACCCGGAGGTACACTGGTTATTCTTGAGACATCGGTTCCTGCCAAGACCCCTTATAAACAAGGGTATGCATTTTATACAAGATTCATCCTGCCCGCCATAGGTAAAGTCTTCTCCAAAGATCGTTCTGCTTATCGATACTTAAGCGAATCTGCATCGGTTTTTCCACACGGTGTAGAATTCAACAATATTTTAGAGAAAATCGGGTTTATAGGTATGGAGAATAGGCCACAAACATTCGGAGTGGCGTCTATTTATATCGCCACAAAGTAAGCTTATGAGAAGATATTTCTTCCTTCTGATCTTGTTGTTTTTGATAAAAGGACAGGTCTTACAGGCGCAATTTAATGAGAAGCCCATCCTCAATCTGGAAAACGAGGACAAGGCACTGTTGAATTGGGGCTACTTCCTGGGCTTTAATCAATACGATTTCAAGTTTAATTACAAGAACGATCTTCAGGACATTTTAGTTGACAAAACAATAGGCTTTAATGTGGGTCTTATTGGTGAGTTACGACTCAATGAATTTTTTGATCTTCGTTTTGAACCCGGTTTGTTTTATGGCTCAAGAACCCTGGGGTTTCCTAGTTTTTCTGAAGAAAATGATGCTATCAGGGAGGTCAAATCTACTTATATCAATTTCCCCTTACTTTTAAAAGCGAGTACCAAAAGATTGGGTAATTGGAAACCTTTTCTGGTGGGAGGTGTTTCAGCTTCCATGAATCTGGGCAGCAACGAAACCAGCCTGGATGATAACAGCAGTGGTACCTTTCGGATGAAAAAGCAGGTATTTAATTACGAACTTGGGTTTGGTATCGATTTTTATACGGAGTACTTCAAGTTCTCTCCTTCAATAAGAGGCGTATTTGCCATTACAGATGAATTGGTACCAGACAATGATCCCAACAGTCCATGGACCGGTAATATTGATGCCTTAAGAACACGAGGGGTTTTTGTGAATTTTACATTTGAGTAACACCCGCTCCTTTTCCTCTAAGTTCATTTAAAAGAATAGCAGTTGCTGTTGCTACATTCAGACTTTCGGTGGTAGGACTGCCAAACTGAGGAATACCCACTTTTTTGTCTAAAAGGATCTCCAGGTTTTGAGAAATACCATGTGCCTCATTACCCATGATCAATACCCCCTTTGCAGACCAATTGAATTGATAAACAGGATCGCCTTCCATAAAAGCCCCTACTGCCGGAATATCCGAGTTTCGAATAAAGGTTTCCAGATCCATATAGACTATATTCACTCGCGCAATAGAACCCATAGTTGCCTGAAGAACTTTAGGATTATAACAATCTACAGTGTCAGTGGAACATACGAGGTGTTGTATTCCAAACCAGTCGCACAACCTGATAATAGTTCCCAAATTACCAGGATCTTTTATCCCGTCTAATGCGAGGATCCAGTTATCATATTCGGGCGGTGACGAATCGGGAATAGTAAAGATCGCAAGTGCTTTATTTGGAGATCTTAAACCACTTATTTTTTTTAGATCTGCTTCATCGATCTTCTCATATTCGAACTCACCGGAGGGAAGGAGTTCCGGGTTGGTCGTATAAAGACTATGAAGCTTTATCTCTGTTTGAAGTAGCTCGTTTACCATCTTCACCCCTTCAACCACAAACAGGCCGTTTAAGTTCCGGTATTTTTTTTGTTGCAAGCTTTTTATAAACTTTATTTGACTTTTTACAACCATCCAAATAATGTATTTTTGATTCTTATGAATACCCCCTTTCATCTTAAAGGCTACACTGCTAAAATAGGTATCTTCTTGCTTATCGCAGTGCTTACTTCCTGCAATGCCTTAAAAAGAGTGGAAGAAGATGAATTACTCCTTACAAGAAATAGCATTATTACAGATGGGGAAAAAGTTGTTGATGAAGATATCAAAAGTCTGATTGTTCAGGAACCAAATACGCGTGTACTTGGGTACCCATTACGGCTGAATTTATACAACCTGGCTAAAAAAGATCCCGATTCCTTATTTCAGGCCTGGTTACAAAGAAATCCAAAGAGGGAAGAGCGCCTGGCATCTTTCCTATCACAAAAGCAAGTGGACGCTTTGGGCGAATCCTTTATGGTAAAAGGCTACAGTGAATGGTTGAAGAAAATTGGTGAGGCCCCCGTTATCATTGATACTTCCAGGACAAGAAAATCACTTCAGCGGCTAAGTGCCTATTACGGAAGTAAAGGCTATTTTAATAATTCAACCACTTTTGAGATAAATCAGGAGAAAAGAGGTCGGCGAGCGGCCATTGATTACCTCATCACTTTGGGAAAACCATATATCATTGATTCAATATCCCATAATATAGCCTCCCCTGCAATAGATTCTATCTACACATTAAACAAAAATTTATCTTTTATTAAAGAAAACAAACAATTCGATCTGGCCGATTTCAACCTTGAAAGGGAGCGTTTAACAGAGCTTTTTAGAAATACAGGGGTC
Source organism: Eudoraea sp. (assembly GCA_013042125.1). Taxonomy (GTDB): domain Bacteria; phylum Bacteroidota; class Bacteroidia; order Flavobacteriales; family Flavobacteriaceae; genus Muriicola. The sequence continues at coordinate 35 of JABDQS010000297.1, read as the reverse complement.
TATAATTTCCAGGAAAGTTCTATAACCTATGATAT
>JABDQS010000028.1 GCA_013042125.1 Eudoraea sp. | reverse complement strand
TAGTTATCGTGACGATACAAGACCAAATATCATGATATCCCGACCAAAAGAGAGAATCGGTTATCTGTAAAATACTTCTTTTCAGGACAAAACTTAGTGTGAGGTTAGATCAGCGATTAAATACCCTCCTTAATCAATTATTCAAAATTATTATTCAGACTGCAACTACTTTAGTATTTCAAATTCTAAAGAAGAAATTATGAATTTTAAAATCAGTTTTCTGGAGATTGCACGCTTCGGTATTTGTTTAGGGATTGCATGGATAGGTTGGATGTGTACCGTTCATACAGGATCTATATTTTAAAAGACATAATCAATACACAAACAAATTAAAAAACCGCCCTAAAGGCGGTTTTTTTAGTTATTGTATTTTTATGATTTAATCTATACCCTGTCCTATGATGTAAGGTGCGCCCATGGCCTTAAGTTCATTCTCTAATTGAGGGATGGTGGTATTCGCCATGGTTCTGATCTCATTATAAAGACCGCTTAACATGCCTTTGGCAATATTCAGATTCTCTTTGTGCAAAGATGTTGGTCCGTATGTGGTAGACATACCACGTCTTGCTACACTTAGATGAGATCCTACACTTGGCTTGCTGCGTTCCCCGATCTCTTCTTTAGACTGATTTCCTTCCAGTCGCTCTTCAAGATCATAAAGTTGCTGCTTCACAGTATGCAATTTAGCATTCATTCCTCCCGGTGCAGCATTTGCTCTTGAAAGGGCCAACTGCATAGCTTTTATCTTATCCATACTTTCATCAAACACGGCAGAGACTTTTGTTAACTGAGTTTGCACTGCATTGTACTCCGCGATATAGGCATTGTATTCCTCATATGAGATTCCTTTCAAGGTGCTTTCAAATAAAGGCGTTACCTTAAAACTAATGGGTCCATCTAATTGAGTGACCACTCCGTCTATTTCTTTTGAAAGGGTGGCCGTGTAGGTCCCCGGCATTGCAATTGGACCGGAGTTCCACCAAGAATTACCTCCGCCTCCTCCCTCTCCGGGTCTGATTGCTCTGGTACTTGGATGTCTAAGATCCCAGGCAACTCGGTTAAGGCCTTTTTTTGTACTTCCTTCTACATTACGGATAACATTATTATTTACATCCCGAACAGTGATCCAGATCTTAGGATCTTCCTGTCTGCGCTCTTCTTCCAGTGCATCCCAACCCGCGAAAGGGATGGAGGCATTTCTCTTTTCCAGGGCTTTTTCCTTCTCTTTCCTGTCCTTCGACTTTGTGCTCATTTCATTCGCCAGGGAATAGGTGAATAGAGCACCAAAATCCGGATTTTTTGCAAAGTAGTAATCGGCTCCGGTGTTGCCCACCTTATTTTTAGGTACATACCAGTCGGCCTCTCTGGTAGAATACAAACTACCTTCCTTATTTAAAGTAGCCTCGGTCATTTCACGCAGAGCGCTGTAGTCATCCAGAACAAAAAAACCACGACCAAAGGAAGCCCCTACAAGATCGTTCTCCTCTTTCTGTATCACTAGGTCGCGGAATGAAATAGTAGGTGCTCCGGGAACCTTATGCCAGTTTACGCCTCCATTCATAGAGGTAAAAATTCCTTTTTCAGTACCTGCAAATAGCAAATTCTTATTGACATGGTCCTGTACCAGACGCCAAATAATGGTATTCGCCGGAAGATCTCCTTTAATGGAACGCCAGCTAACCCCTTTATCAGTGCTTCTGTATAAATAGGTGGAGAAATCTCCTTCTTTGTGATTATCCAAAGCTACGTAGACCGTATTTTCATCAAACAGATCTGCTTTGATGTCATTGACAAAAGAACGAGAAGGTAAGCCCATACTGGAAACGGCGATACGGCGCCAATTACCACCATCATCCGTACTTACCTGAATATAACCATCATCTGTCCCGGCATATAATACACCGGCTGTTACAGGTGATTCTGAAAGTGAAGTAATTGTGTTATAGTTAGACATGGCACCAACGTCCCAGGCGTTATCCCAGCTTTGTTGTTTTCCCATGATAGGTAGTGTGATACGTTCTTCGTTTCGGGTAAGATCTCCGGAAATAGGTGTCCAGCTATTACCTCTGTCCTCCGATTTCCATACCCGGTAAGAGGCAAAATATAGTCGGGACGGCTTATGTGGACTTACTAAAATAGGGGCATCCCAATTGTATCGTTCAAATGGCTCCCCGGCTCTTGGCTGAGGTTGAATAAATACGCGATCTCCCGTGATCAGGTCTACGCGGTGTAAGCCACCTTGTTGGGTTTCCGCATAAATGATATGATTGTACTCCGGGTCAGTGGCAGATTGATGCCCGTCTGCTCCTAAGGTCTTATACCAATGAGCATTTCGTATTCCTTGTTGTTCATCGGTACGGGATGGACCTCCTGAAGATCCGTTGTCCTGAGTACCTCCAAAGATGTGGTAAAAAGGCTTTTGATTATTTACTGCTACCTTATAATATTGAGTAAGGGGTAAATTCTTGATATACCGCCATGTTTGAGCAAGATCAAAGCTTTCATAAATACCTGCATCTGTACCAACCAAAAGGTAATCGGGATCATCTGCCCTGAAGGCAATGGAGTGGTTATCAGAGTGCTTATCTTCTTCCTGTAGTTGCACAAAGGTCTTACCTCCGTCATTTGATGTTAATATGCGAACATTCATCAGATACAAACGGTCAAAGGCATGTGGACTGGCATACAGTTCCTGATAGTAATGTGGTCCTGTACCCCCGGAAACGGTATTCGACATTTTTTTCCAGGAAGAACCCCGGTCCTCTGAGCGGTATACCGCTCCTTTGGTTCTGTCTAATTCAATAGCAGCATAAAGCACATCTGGTTGTTGAGGGGAAATGGCGATCCCTATTTTACCCAAATTAGATTTTGGCAAACCTGTGCTTAGCTTTTCCCAGGTTTCACCACCATCTTCCGAACGATGTAAACCAGAATCTGGTCCACCACCCATTAAGGCAGCTACCGTACGATGTCTTTGCCAAGTGGCTGCATATAGTCTGTCCGGGTTCCTTGGATCCATCATTATATCGGTAACTCCGGTCCATTCATTGCCTTTTAAAACATTTTTCCAACTGGCACCACCATCAGTCGATTTATACAATCCTCGTTCTCCACCTTTGCTCCAAAGCGGCCCCTGGGAAGCTACCCAGAGAACATCGGGATCTGTGGGATGTACAATTATCTCGGAGATGTGTTCGGAGGTCTTCAAGCCCATATTTTCCCAGTTCTTTCCGCCATCTTTACTTCTGTAGATCCCATCGCCGTATGCCACGTGCCGTCCACCTACATTTTCACCGGTTCCAACCCAAATTGTAGAAGGGTTATTGGGGTCTATAGTAAGACATCCTATGGAATAAGAGACTTCCTTATCAAATAAAGGGGTCCAGGTGGTCCCTGAGTTCTCTGTTTTCCATACGCCACCTGAGCCTACAGCTACATACCATACGCTGGAATCATCAGGATGTATAGCAATATCCGCAATACGTCCCGATAGGAACGCCGGACCAACATTTCGCAATTGGAGTCCGGCCAGGGAGAGTTTGTCCTCTTTATCCGTAGCAGCTGAACTACTACTTCGGTTGCGCTGTGAAAATCCAATGGTAGTAATAGTACAAAGGAGTGCGAGTAAAAATACTTTTCTCATGGAAGTGTTTTTTGAGTTAATAGTTAAGTCCTAAATATCTGGACTCCCGAAAATACGATATTTCTCATGAATTTTATGATGTTCTTTTAATCCTGTAAAAAGAAGAGGTGTACACAGGCAGAATCAGATCAGGAGAGAACCAAAAGAAAAATTCCTTGGGGATTTTATTATACATTGGAAGTTGGAAATTCTAGAATAGCCGGGATCATGGTAAATCTTAAAAAGCGAATGAAAAGCAGGAAGTATATTCAAGATTTGTGAAAATAT